>NZ_JBHVST010000116.1:0-32321 GCF_042885015.1 Streptomyces sp. NPDC058086
CCTGGGCGCAGGGGCGCAGCCCCGTGCCCCAGGGGCGCGGGGAACTGCGCGACCGGCCCCCACCCACCCGCAGCCGAAGAACCCACCCGGGGGGCCTGGGGGCGGCGCCCCCGGGGATGGGACGGGTAGGGGCGGCGGGGGCGAGAGACCCGGGGCGGGTTCGGCTCCGTAGACTGGCAGCGTGAGTGAGCTCCCCCCGCACGACAGCAGCGAGTCAGACGAGCCGGATCCCAGCGACCCGCACGGTCTCTTCGACGAGATCATCGCGGCCGAGACCGACCGCGACCCCGACCTCGCGGTGATCGAGGCCGGCAGCCGCACCCTGCGCGCCCAGGGCGCCGACGCGGGCCGACAGGCCGACGTGCCCGCGCGCCCGGCCGACCCCGAGGTCGACAAGGCGCTGCGCGAGGTGGAGGCCGAGCTCGCCGGCCGCTGGGGCGAGACCAAGCTGGAGCCCTCCGTCAGCCGGATCGCCGCGCTGATGGACGTCCTGGGCGAGCCCCAGCGCGCGTACCCCTCGATCCACATCACGGGCACGAACGGCAAGACCTCCACCGCCCGCATGATCGAGGCCCTTCTCGGCGCCTTCGAGCTGCGCACCGGCCGGTACACCAGCCCCCACGTCCAGTCGATCACCGAGCGGATCAGCCTCGACGGCGCCCCGATCCCCGCCGAGCGGTTCATCGAGACGTACAACGACATCAAGCCGTACATCGAGATGGTCGACGCACAGCAGGAGTACCGGCTGTCGTTCTTCGAGGTGCTCACCGGCATGGCGTACGCCGCCTTCGCCGACGCCCCCGTCGACGTCGCCGTCGTCGAGGTCGGCATGGGCGGCAGCTGGGACGCCACCAACGTGATCGACGGGGACGTCGCCGTCGTCACCCCCATCGACCTCGACCACACCGACCGGCTCGGCGAGACGCCCGGCGAGATCGCCACCGAGAAGGCCGGCATCATCAAGCAGGACGCGACCGTGATCCTGGCTCAGCAGCCGGTGGACGCGGCCCAGGTGCTGCTGAAGAAGGCCGTGGAAGTCGACGCGACCGTGGCCCGGGAGGGCCTGGAGTTCGGGGTCGTCGCCCGGCAGGTCGCCGTCGGCGGGCAGCTCGTCACACTGCGCGGGCTCGGCGGTGAGTACGAGGAGATCTTCCTGCCGCTGCACGGCCCCTACCAGGCGCACAACGCCGCCGTGGCGCTCGCCGCGGTCGAGGCGTTCTTCGGCGTCGGCGCGGCGCACTCCCAGCGGCTCGACATCGACACCGTGCGCAAGGCCTTCGTCTCCGTCACCGCGCCGGGCCGCCTGGAGGTCGTACGGCGCTCGCCGACCGTCGTCCTGGACGCCGCGCACAACCCGGCGGGCGCCCGTGCCACCGCCGAGGCCGTGGGCGAGGCCTTCGACTTCAGCCGGCTGATCGGCGTCGTCGGCGCGAGCGGCGACAAGAACGTGCGGGGGCTGCTCGAAGCCTTCGAGCCGATCTTCGCCGAGGTCGTGATCACCCAGAACTCCAGCCATCGCGCGATGGACGCCGACGAGCTCGCCGGTATCGCCGTCGAGATCTTCGGCGACGAGCGGGTGCAGGTGGAGCCGCGGCTCGACGACGCGATCGAGGCGGCGATCACGCTGGCCGAGGAGGAGGGCGAGTACGCGGGCGGCGGCGTTCTCGTGACCGGCTCCGTCATCACCGTCGGCGAGGCCCGACTGCTCCTGAGGAGGGGCTGACCGCTGTGCGTACGCTCTGTGCTTCCACTCTGATCGGCGAGTTCTTCGTCATCGGCTTCGCCGGGCTCGTCGCCATGAAGGATCCCGATCTGTCCCTGGCCACGGTGTGGACGGTCAGCGGGATCTTCATGGCGGTGAGTGTGCTGCTCTGCGGGATGATCACCCGGCCCGGGGGTGTCCAGCTCGGCTGGGCCCTGCAGATCGCGCTGATCGCCAGCGGGTTCGTCGTGGGGTCGATGTTCTTCCTGGGGGCGATCTTCGCCGCGCTGTGGTGGGCCTCGGTGCACTACGGGCGGAAGATCGACGAGGCCAAGGCGAGGTTCGCTGCGCAGGCGGAGGCGGGCGGGAACCCGGCGTAGGCTTTTTCGCCCTGCGCAACCAGCCCCCGCCCGCCCGCAGTTGAAGAACCCCGAAGAGCCCCGAGGAACCCCGAACGCCCCGCCCACCTGACTCTGCGTAACACCCACCCAGACACGCCCTGTAGCCTCGGTCACCCGCACACTTGTGACCCGAAGGAGCCACCACCGTGAGCCAGCGCACCCTCGTCCTCCTCAAGCCCGACGCCGTCCGTCGCGGCCTGACCGGCGAGATCATCAGCCGCATCGAGCGCAAGGCCGGCTGGCAGATCACCGCGCTGGAGCTGCGCACGCTGGACCAGGACACGCTGGAGCAGCACTACGGCGAGCACAAGGGCAAGCCGTTCTACGAGCCGCTGGTGGAGTTCATGGCGTCCGGCCCGGTCGTGGCGCTGGTCGTCGAGGGCGAGCGGGTCATCGAGGGCGTGCGCGCGCTCGCCGGCCCCACCGACCCCATCGCCGCCGCCCCCGGTTCCATCCGCGGCGACTACGGTGTGATCGTCCGCGAGAACCTGATCCACGCCTCCGACTCCGAGGAGTCCGCCGAGCGCGAGCTGAAGATCTTCTTCCCCGGCCGCGTCTGACACCTCCTCGCAGTCGCGTCCGAGTCACTTCCCGGACACTTCCGAGTCGCGCCCCAGCCGCTGTCCAAGTCGCGTTGACGCCGCACAGACATCACGATTCCAAGATGTTCTTGTAACGGCTTGCAAAGGCTTGTAAAGGACTTACGTCCCGGCCCGATGCCTGATCAGGGACGGCCGTGGAAATTCCGGCCGTCCCGCGGCATATGCGTGCCGATCGGGGGAACGCGTGCCCCCGTTGGGCCGTCTCCACAAGCGGGGCGGCGCCACGCATGCTGACAATGGCGAAGACCCTCGCGCAGTGTTCGTGCAGGCGCGTCTACGATGGAGACCTTCACGTCACTGCACCCACCTCGCCGTTCCTAAAAAGCCGTCAAAGCTCCGCTTGGGAAGGCCAGACGAATCCTGATGGGGAACTCAATGTCGTTCATCGGCCGTGACATGGCTGTCGACCTCGGGACCGCCAACACGCTGGTGTACGTCAGGGGCCGCGGGATCGTACTCAACGAGCCGTCCGTCGTCGCGATCAACACCAACACCGGTGGCATCCTCGCGGTCGGCTCGGAGGCGAAGAAGATGATCGGGCGGACCCCCGGCAACATCGTTGCCGTGCGTCCGCTGAAGGACGGTGTCATCGCCGACTTCGAGATCACCGAGCGCATGCTCCGGTACTTCATCCTGAAGATCCACAAGCGGCGCTATCTCGCCCGTCCCCGTGTCGTCGTCTGTGTGCCGTCGGGCATCACGGGTGTCGAGCGCCGTGCCGTCATCGAGGCGTCGTCCCAGGCCGGCGCTCGCCAGGTGCACATCATCGAGGAGCCCATGGCCGCGGCCATCGGCTCCGGCCTGCCGGTCCACGAGGCCACCGGCAACATGGTGGTGGACATCGGCGGCGGCACCACGGAGGTCGCGGTCATCTCGCTCGGCGGCATCGTCACCGCCCAGTCCATCCGCGTCGCGGGCGACGAGTTGGACAACGCGATCATCCAGCACATCAAGAAGGAGTACAGCCTCCTCCTCGGTGAGCGCACCGCCGAACAGATCAAGATCACGATCGGTTCGGCGTACGACCTGGACAACGACGAGCACACCGAGATCCGCGGCCGGGATCTCGTCTCCGGGCTTCCCAAGACCGTTGTCATCTCAGCGGCCGAGGTGCGCAAGGCGATCGAGGAACCGGTCAACGCGATCGTCGACGCCGTGAAGACGACGCTCGACAAGTGCCCGCCGGAGCTGTCGGGTGACGTGATGGACCGCGGAATCGTACTGACGGGCGGCGGGGCGCTGCTGCGCGGCCTCGACGAGCGCCTGCGCCGCGAGACCGGTATGCCGATCCACATCGCCGAGGACCCGCTGGACAGCGTGGCGCTCGGCTCCGGCAAGTGCGTCGAGGAATTCGAGGCGCTCCAGCAGGTTCTGGACGCCCAGCCGCGCAGATGAGGTAACTCTTCGATTCCGCCGTACGGGATGATCGCTTCTCGTACGGCGGATCGTTGATATTGAGGCATAAGCTCCCCCATAACACCCTTGGGCGTCAGCACTCGCTCGGGGTGCGTTCCTGTTGACACCGACGAGGAAGGCACGGCCGCCGCACGTGAGGGACACACGAGAGAGCCGGCTGCTCCTGGTGCTGCTGATCGCCATCGCGTTCGCTCTGATCACGGTGGACATCCGTGGTGGACAGGACTCACCGGTCCAGGGTGCCCGCCAGGCCGCCGCGACGGTCTTCGGCCCGATCGAGAACGGGGTGTCCTCCGCGGTCGACCCCGTCGGCAACGCGATCGCCGCGGTCCGAGACTCGGACAGCCGACACGATCGCATCGCCCAACTCGAGCACGACAACACGGCGCTGAAGGCCAAGCTCGGCAGTGACGACCGCAATCGCAGCCGTCTCGGCCAGCTCGACAAGATGCTGAAGATGGCCGGCGCCGGGCAGTACGGCATCAAGGGCGCCCAGGTCATCGCCATAGGAGCCGCCCAGGGCTTCTCCTGGACCGTGACCATCGACGTCGGCAGCAACGACGGTATCCAGCGCGACATGACGGTCCTGAACGGCGACGGGCTCGTCGGCCGCGTCACCACCGTCGGTCCGGACACCGCCACGGTGCTGCTCGCCAACGACCCCGATTTCACCGTCGGTACGCGGATGGAGTCCAGCGACGAGCTCGGATTCGCCTCCGGTCAGGGCGACCGCCCGCTGCGGGTGGAGATGCTCAACGGCAAGGCGAAGATCAAGAAGGGGGACCGGCTGGTCACCTTCGGCTCGCAGGCCGACAAGCCCTTCGTGCCCGGCGTCCCGGTCGGCGTGGTCTCCCGTGTCGATCCGTCGGGCGGCGACCTGACCCGCACGATCTACGTCACGCCGTACGTCTCGTTCTCTAAGCTCGACATCGTCGGTGTCGTCGTTGAGGCCCCCCGCAAGGACCCACGTGACACGGTGCTGCCGGCCAAGCCCAAACCGACGCCCACGCCGACCGTGACCGTGACGGTCACCCCCTCGGCGTCCGAGCCCGTCACCGGCCAGACGCCGTAGGAGCTGAATCCCCATGCGTTTCAATCGGATGCTGCTCTCCGCCACCCTGGTGGTGGTCGCCCTGGTGATCCAGGTGAGCGTCCTCGCCCGTCTCCATCTCCCGGGCGCCGTCCCGGACCTCGTCCTGCTCACCGTGCTGGCCCTCGCCATGGTCTACGGCCACGTCGGCGGCGCCCTCATCGGCTTCGCCGCCGGTCTGCTCGCCGACCTCGCCCCGCCCGCCGACCACGCAGCCGGGCGCTACGCCCTCGTGCTGTGCGTCATCGGCTACCTCGCGGGGCTGGCGAAGCCGGAGAGCGGCCAGCTCAAGTCGGCGACCGGCCCAATGGCCGTGGTCGTCGCCGCCGCGATCGGCTCCACCCTGCTGTACGCCGGTGTCGGCGCCCTCGTCGGCGACACCGCCGCCCGCCATGTGGGCCTGGGCAGCCTGCTGTTCACGGCCGCCCTGTACGACCTGCTGCTCGCGCCGTTCGTGGTGCCGGGGCTGATGGCCCTGGCCCGGCGCTCAGAGGGCAATTCGCTCGCCGAGAGCAACAGTGTCAAGGCCGCCGACGTCTCCTCGGGCTGGCTGGCCTCCGGCACCGGCCTGCGCATCGGCAGCCAGCGCGGCCACCGGGTCAAGGCCGCCCGGGCGCGCGTCGCCCGCGCGGGGCGCATCAAGGGGGTCAAGCGCCTGTGAGGGCAAGACAGTTGTCCGACCCCGGGGTCGAGGCCTCCAGGTTCGCCGTGTACTCGTATGACTCGTACGCATGTGGCGCCCCGTACGCACATGGCTCGCGCGCCCGTGTCCCGTACCCACTCTGAGAGGGGGAGGCAGCACCAGTGACCAACATTCCCGAGACCGGCAGGACCCCACGGGTACAGATCCGACTCGTCGTCATCCAGATCCTCGTCCTCTCCCTCCTCGGCACCCTCGGCGGCCGCCTCTGGTACCTCCAGATCCGCAACGGCCAGGAGTACGCCAAGGAAGCCTCCGGCAACCACGTCCAGCAGGTCGTCCAGCCCGCCGTACGCGGCTCGATCCTCGACGCGCGCGGAGTGCCGATCGCCGACAACGAGACCCGGCTCGTGGTCTCCGCCTCGCGCACCGACCTGATGAAGATGAAGGACGACGGCAAGGCGGTCCTGACGAAGCTGGCCGACGTGCTGGACGTGAAGCCCGAGGACGTCATCCAGAAGGTCCGGCTGTGTGACGCGAAGACGCCGCAGCCCTGCTGGAACGGCTCCCCGTACCAGCCCATCCCCATCACCGACGAGGCCACCGCCAAGCAGGCTCTGCAGATCCGCGAGCGCTCCGAGGACTTCCCCGGCATCAGCGCCGAGCCCGAGGCCGTACGCCGCTATGCCGCCCCCGGCAAGGCCAACACCGCTCAGGTCCTCGGCTATCTGTCGCCCGTCACGGACGCCGAGATCACCCAGGCCAAGGACAGCAGCTCGCCCTACCTCCGCTCCGACCAGGTCGGCCGCTCCGGCCTCGAGCGCCAGTACGACAAGGAGTTGCGCGGCAAGGCAGGCGTCACCCGTTACGAGGTCGACAACCTCGGCCGCGTGATCGGCAAGGCCAAGAGCGACGCGGCCCAGTCCGGCTCCAACCTCGTCACCAGCATCGACTCCCGCGTCCAGCGGGTCGCCGAGTACGAGCTGGACACGGCGATGAAGACCGCCCGCCAGCAGTTCGACAAGATCACCGGTGAGAACTACAAGGCCGACTCGGGCGCCGTCGTGGTGATGGAGGCCAAGACCGGCCGGATCGTCGCCATGGCGTCCGCCCCGACGTACGACCCGAACGCCTGGGTCGGCGGCATCTCCGCCAAGGACTACAAGGCCCTCACCGGGAAGAACTCCGACTACCCGCTGCTCAACAGGGCCATACAGGGTCAGTCCGCGCCCGGTTCGACCTTCAAGGTGGTCTCCACGGCCGCCGCGGTCGAGGCCGGCTACGAGTGGGACGGCGGCTACCCCTGCACCAGCTCGTACTCGGTGGGCGGCCAGGTCTTCAAGAACTTCGAGGGCGAGAACTTCGGCCCCATCTCGCTCGGCCGGGCCCTCGAGGTCTCCTGCGACACCGTCTTCTACGGCCTCGCGGACAACGAGTGGAAGAAGGACGGCGGCATCAACCCCAAGAAGGGGGAGCCGAAGGACTACTTCTTCAAGGCCGCGCACCAGTTCGGCCTCGGCAAGGAGACCGGCGTCGACCTGCCCAACGAGGTCACCGGCCGCGTCCCGGACCGCCAGTGGAAGCAGAGCTACTGGAAGGCCAACAAGGACGTCTGGTGCAAGACCGGCAAGAAGGACGGCGACTACGTCCAGAAGATCGCGTACGAGAACTGCCTCGAGGGCAACAAGATGCGCGAGGGCGACGAGATCAACTACTCCATCGGTCAGGGCGACACCCTTGTCACCCCGATCCAGGAGGCCATGATCTACGGGGCGCTCGCCAACGGCGGCACCATCCACGCGCCGACCATCGGCAAGGCGATCGTCAGCGCCGACGGCAAGACCGTCCAGGAGATCAAGCCCAAGGTCAGCGGCAAGCTCCCGATCAGCAAGGACACGCTCCAGGGCATGAACTCGGCCCTCGAAGGCGTCGTCACCCGCGGTACCGCCGCCTGGAAGTTCGGCGGCTGGCCGCAGGACAAGATCACGCTGCACGCCAAGACCGGTACCGCCGAGGTCTACGGCAAGCAGACCACGTCCTGGTTCGCCACGTACACCAAGGACTACACGGTCGTCATGACCATCGCCCAGGCCGGTACGGGTTCCGGCGCCTCCGGTGAGGCCGTGCGCAACATCTACAACGCGCTCTACGGCGTCCAGGCCGACGGTTCCATCGACAACTCGAAGGCCCTCCTCCCCACCCCCCAGAAGGGCCTCCCGAAGATCCAGACGGACGGTTCGATCGACACTCCGGAGATCTCCAAGGACCCGGTCAAGGACCTCCAGGCCAGCGAGTCGCCCTCGCCCGGGGCCACCGACCAGCAGCTGCCCGCGGGCACCACGCCGTCCCCGACGGCCAGTAACCGGAACACCCGAAGGCGTACGGACCGTCCGAAGAAGCGGCGGGGGACGAGGATCCTGACATGACCGGAGCGAACAACTTCTCCGTCTCCGGCTACGGCCCGGCCCGCGGCGGGATGTCACGACTCCTCGCCCGTGACTCCCTGGCCCGCCGCCTCGACTGGCCGATACTGCTCTCGGCCATGGCGCTCTCCCTGATCGGCTCGGCCCTCGTCTACTCGGCGACCCGCAACCGCACCGAGATCAACCAGGGCGACCCGTACTACTTCCTCATCCGCAACCTCATGAACACCGGCATCGGCTTCGGCCTGATGGTCGGCACGATCTGGCTGGGCCACCGCACCCTGCGCACGGCGGTCCCGATCCTGTACGGCCTCTCGGTCTTCATGCTCCTGCTGGTGCTGACCCCGCTCGGCGCGACGATCAACGGCCAGCGCAACTGGCTCGTCGCGGGCGGTCTGTCGCTCCAGCCCGCCGAGTTCATCAAGATCACGATCATCCTGGGCATGGCGATGCTGCTGGCCACCCGGGTGGACGCGGGCGACAAGCAGTACCCCGACCACCGCACGGTGCTGCAGGCGCTGGGCCTCGCGGCCGTCCCGATGATGGTCGTGCTGCTCATGCCCGACCTGGGCACGATCATGGTCGCGGTCATCATCGTGCTCGGCGTGCTCCTCGCCTCCGGCGCGTCGAACCGCTGGGTCTTCGGCCTGTTGGGCGCGGGGGCGCTGGGCGCGGTGGCGATCTGGCAGCTCAAGATCCTCGACGAGTACCAGATCAACCGCTTCGCCGCCTTCGCCAACCCCGACCTCGACCCGGCAGGCGTCGGCTACAACACCAACCAGGCCCGTATCGCCATCGGCTCCGGCGGCCTCTTCGGCACGGGCCTGGGCCACGGCTCCCAGACCACGGGCCAGTTCGTCCCGGAACAGCAGACGGACTTCGTCTTCACGGTCGCGGGCGAGGAACTGGGCTTCGTGGGCGCCGGCCTGATCATCCTCCTGCTGGGCGTCGTCCTGTGGCGGGCCTGCCGCATCGCCCGCGAGACCACCGAGCTGTACGGCACGATCGTCGCCGCCGGCATCATCGCCTGGTTCGCCTTCCAGGCCTTCGAGAACATCGGCATGACCCTCGGCATCATGCCGGTCGCGGGCCTTCCCCTGCCCTTCGTCTCCTACGGCGGTTCGTCGATGTTCGCGGTGTGGGTGGCGGTGGGGTTGTTGCAGTCGATCAGAGTCCAGCGCCCCATGTCGGCGTAGGCCTCCGGCGGTTGGGCGGGAGGGGCGCGTGGTCGGCGGGGGTTCCTTGTCTGCGGGCGCGTGGGGGCTGGTCGCGCAGTTCCCCGCGCCCCTGAAACTGGGGCTTCGCCCCTGACTCCGGTTGGTTCTTCGGCTGTGGGTGCGTGGGGGCTGGTTGCGCAGTTCCCCGTGCCCCTGAATCGGGGCTTCGCCCCTGACTCCGGTTGGTTCTTCGGCTGTGGGTGCGTGGGGCTGGTCGCGCAGTTCCCCGTGCCCCTGAAAGCAGCCTTGGGTGCCCGGTGTTCGAGGGGGTGCCGGATCCAGCCCCGCCCTTACCCGTCCCGGCCGGTCACGCCACTCACTCCGGCTCACATCTTTCAGGCCGTCCGATGCTTGCGGACGAGGCGGCCGTTGCCCCCACCCACCCCGGCCCGGAGCCTCAGCCTGGCCGGTGCTTGAGGGCGAGGCCGGAGGCCGTGCCCCCGCTTACCCCCACGTCCAACCCACCCACCCCGGTGCGCCTCTTCAGCCCGTCCGGCGTTTGAGGACGAGCCCTTCGGGCGATGCGGGGGTCCAGGGGGCGCAGCGCCCGTGGCGGGGTCTGGGGCGGAGCGCCTGGGGATGATGGGGTCCCCCCTGCTCGAGCGAAGCCGAGAGCTTGGGGGAGGGCAGGGGCGGCGGGGGCGAGATCCGGTCGTTCCCGGAGGTCCCGGCAGGGGCTGGTACTGCCATCCCGGCCCGACAGCCACTAGATTCAGTTCATGGCGGACACCAAGCGCGAAATCGAGCGAAAGTACGAGGGTCCCCCGGCCGGCGGCGACGCGCCACTCCCGGACCTGACCGACGTCCCGGGAGTCTCGGGCGTCATCGACAAGGGCGTAGCCGAACTGGACGCCACCTACTACGACACGGCCGACCAGCGGCTCGCCACCGCCTCCCTCACCCTCCGCCGCCGCACCGGCGGCGACGACGCGGGCTGGCACCTCAAACTCCCCGTCTCCGAGGGCGTCCGCGACGAAATCCGCGCCCCCCTCTCCGACACCATCCCCGAAGACCTGACCGCCCTCGTCCGCTCCCGCATCCGCGAGGCCGAACTGGTCCCCGTCGTACGTCTCCTGTCGGCCCGCGACGTCCGCCACCTCGTCGACGCCTCCGGCACCCTCCTGGCCGAGGTCAGCGTCGACCGCGTCCGCGCGGAGCGCCTCAGCGGCGGCGCGGGCAGCGCGGAATGGACCGAGATCGAGGTGGAACTCGCCGACGACGGCGATCCCGCCTTCCTCGACAAGGTCGAGAAGAAGCTCCGCAAGGCGGGCCTCACACGCTCCGCCTCCGCGTCCAAACTGGCCAAGGCACTCGACGACACGGCCCCCCGGAAGTCCGCGAAGCCGGAGAAGCCGGAGAAGGCCGAGAAGACAGGCAAGGCCGGGAAGGCCGACAAGGCGGGGAAGGCCGACAAGGTCGCTGACGCGTCGACGGCGGCGGCGACGGCCGCGAAGCCAGAACCCCCCGATTGGGCCCCGCGCACCGCCGGCGACCACGTTCTCGCCTACGTCCGCGCCCAGCGCGACGCGATCGTCGAGCTGGACCCCGCCGTCCGCCGCGACGTGCCCGACTCCGTGCACCGTATGCGCGTCGCCACCCGCCGCCTCCGCAGCACCTTCCGCTCGTACGGCAAGATCCTCGACCGCACCGTCACCGACCCGACCGGCGTCGAGCTGAAGTGGCTCGCCGCCGAGCTGGGCGTCGACCGCGACCAGGAGGTCCTCACCGAGCACCTGACGGCGGCGCTCGACGACCTCCCGTCCGAACTGGTCACGGGCCCCGTCCAGGCCCGTGTGAGCACCTGGTCGGGGGCCCGCCGCTCCGGCTCCAGGCAACGCCTGATCGCCGTACTGGACGGCAAGCGCTACCTGGACCTGCTGACGACGCTGGACACCCTGGTGGCCGGCCCGCCCCTGCTGGAGGCGGCCTCGAAGAAGCCCGAGAAAGTGATCGCCAAGGCCGTACGGAAGGATTTCAAGAAGGTCGCCGACCTGGTCGGCGAGGCTCTGGAGCTGCCGCCCGGCTCCGAGCGCGACCTGGCGATGCACGACGCCCGCAAGAAGGCCAAGCGCACGCGCTACGCGGCCGAGGCGGCCACCCCCGCCCTCGGTGAGCCCGCCGCCGACCTGGTCAAGTCGATGAAGTCCCTGCAGACGCTGCTGGGCGACCACCAGGACAGCGTGATGGTCCGCGGGGCCCTGCGGGAGCTGGCGGCAGAGGCGCACGGGGCGGGCGAGAACGCGTTCACGTACGGGGTGCTGTACGGCCGCGCGGAGCAGCGCGCGGCGGCGGTGGAGGCCGCGCTGCCGGGGGAGTGGGAGGCGATGGAGGACAAGGGTGCCGTCTGAGGCGTACGGGGGCCGGTCCCGGCCGCGTTAGTCTGGATGGTCACCCCCGTCAGTACCTCCCAGCACACGAAGGTTCGCGAGATGCCTGCCGAAGCCGCTGTATCGGTGTTTCCACAGCTCGAAGCTCTGCTCCCGCATGTGCAGAAGCCGATCCAGTACGTCGGCGGAGAGCTCAACTCCACGGTCAAGCCCTGGGAGGCCTGTGACGTCCGCTGGGCGCTGATGTACCCGGACGCCTACGAGGTCGGACTGCCCAACCAGGGCGTCATGATCCTTTACGAGGTACTGAACGAGCGTGAGGGCGTCCTCGCCGAGCGCACGTACAGCGTCTGGCCGGACCTGGAAGAGCTGATGCGTGAGCACCGGGTCCCCCAGTTCACGGTGGACAGCCACCGCCCGGTGAAGGCCTTCGACGTCTTCGGTCTGTCCTTCTCCACGGAGCTGGGCTACACGAACATGCTGACGGCCCTGGACCTGGCCGGGATCCCGCTGGAGTCCAAGGACCGTACGCTCGAGGACCCGATCGTCCTGGCCGGCGGCCACGCGGCGTTCAACCCCGAGCCGATCGCCGACTTCATCGACGCGGCGATCATCGGTGACGGCGAGCAGGCCGTGCTCGACATGACGGAGATCATCCGGGCCTGGAAGGCGGAGGGACGCCCGGGCGGCCGCGAGGAGGTCCTCTTCCGCCTGGCGAAGACGGGCAACGTCTACATCCCGGCGTTCTACGACGTCGAGTACCTCTCCGACGGCCGTATCGCCCGTGTCGTGCCCAACAAGTCGGGCGTCCCGTGGCGTGTGTCCAAGCACACGGTCATGGACCTGGACGAGTGGCCGTACCCCAAGCAGCCGCTGGTCCCGCTGGCCGAGACGGTCCACGAGCGGATGTCGGTGGAGATCTTCCGCGGCTGTACGCGCGGCTGCCGCTTCTGCCAGGCGGGCATGATCACCCGCCCGGTGCGCGAGCGCTCGATCACGGGCATCGGCGAGATGGTGGAGAAGGGCCTGAAGGCGACGGGCTTCGAGGAGGTCGGCCTGCTGTCCCTCTCCTCCGCCGACCACTCGGAGATCGGCGACATCGCCAAGGGCCTGGCCGACCGTTACGAGGAGGACAAGATCGGCCTGTCCCTCCCCTCGACCCGTGTGGACGCCTTCAACGTCGACCTGGCGAACGAGCTGACGAGGAACGGCCGTCGCTCCGGTCTGACCTTCGCGCCGGAGGGCGGCTCCGAGCGCATGCGTAAGGTCATCAACAAGATGATCTCGGAGGAGGACCTCATCCGGACCGTCTCCACGGCGTACGGCAACGGCTGGCGCCAGGTGAAGCTGTACTTCATGTGCGGCCTGCCGACGGAGACGGACGAGGACGTCCTGCAGATCGCCGACATGGCGATGAAGGTGATCGCCGAGGGCCGCAAGGTCTCCGGACAGAACGACATCCGGTGCACGGTGTCGATCGGCGGCTTCGTCCCCAAGCCGCACACCCCCTTCCAGTGGGCGCCCCAGCTCTCCGCCGAGGAGACGGACGCCCGCCTGGAGAAGCTCCGCGACAAGATCCGCGGCGACAAGAAGTACGGCCGCTCCATCGGCTTCCGCTACCACGACGGCAAGCCCGGCATCGTCGAGGGCCTGCTCTCCCGCGGTGACCGCCGCATCGGCGCCGTCATCCGTGCGGTCTACGAGGACGGCGGCCGCTTCGACGGCTGGCGCGAGCACTTCTCGTACGACCGCTGGATGGCCTGCGCCGAGAAGACCCTCCCCGCCTTCGGCGTGGACGTCGACTGGTACACCACCCGCGAGAAGACCTACGAGGAGGTCCTCCCCTGGGACCACCTCGACTCCGGCCTCGACAAGGACTGGCTCTGGGAGGACTGGCAGGACGCCCTCGACGAGACGGAGGTCGAGGACTGCCGCTGGACCCCGTGCTTCGACTGCGGTGTCTGCCCGCAGATGGACACCAGCATCCAGATCGGCCCGACGGGCAAGAAGCTGCTGCCTCTGACGGTCAAGAATGCTGGTCCGACGCCTGCGTCGAGTGAGCACGCGCACTGAGGCGAGCGAGGCACTCGATCGGGTGATTGAGGCTCTGGCTGGGGCGAGCGAGGACGAGGTGGCTGCCGCGCTGTCTTCGGCCGGCGCTTCGCGCTCTCGCCCGTCTGCGCCGACGGTGTCCCCCCGGACGCCGTTGCCGGAGCCTGGAAACGTTGCGGGGATTTTCTCCGAGGTGGAGTGGGTCTGAGGGCGGTCCGGTGCTGTCCCGCGGACTCAGACCATTTGAGCCCCCTTCCTTGGTTGGGAGGGGGCTCGTTGGCATTCGCCGGCGTCTGTGGCCGTGGCTTGATCGACGGTGGACGGATAGGGCAAGCGCCTCATTCCAGTGGGACGGAACTTTCCCCACTTCGACTGCGCGGCTTTACGCAGCCACTTTGGCGCGAGCCTCGCGCTCGACCGACCGGAGATAGCATCCTGGCGCTGCTCGACGGAGATAGTGCTACGGCTCTGGAGTAGCTTCGGTGTTGAGTGCTTGTTCGGCCCAGATGGTCTTGCCCTGGTTGGTGTAGCGCACACCCCAGCGCTGCGCGCAGTTGGCCACGAGGAACAAGCCGCGTCCTCCTTCGTCGGTGGCACTCGCCCGGCGGATGTGCGGAGAGGTGCTGCTGCCGTCGGACACCTCGCAGATCAGGATCCGGTCGTAGATCAACCGCAGCTGCATCGGCTCACGGCCGTAGCGGATGGCGTTGGTGACGAGTTCGCTTGCAATCAGCTCCGTGGTGAAGTCAAGGTTCGCCAGGTCCCACTGATCGAGCTGTTGCAGAACGAGGGAGCGAAAGCCGGCGACGGCGGCTGGGTCCCCTGGCAGCTCCCAGGTGACCACTCGGTCGCCGCTGAGCGCGCGTGTCCGAACGACCAGGAGCGCCAGATCGTCCTCAGTCGCCAGGAGAGGCGTCACGGTGTCGACGGTGACCCGCCAGGCGTCCTTGATCGACGGGCCGCTTTGACGCATGGCTCTGCTGAGTAGCCCAGCTATGGCATCGTCCGTGCGGCATGCCCGCACCAGACCGCCGGTGTAGAAGAGGAGGGTGCTGCCTTCGGCGAGCTCAAGGTCGAGCGACTCGAAGACGGGCTCGCCCATGCCCAGGGGTCTGTTGCTTGGGAGCTCGGGGACGTGGACAGATCCGTCCGGATCGGCGACCGCGGGCGGGGGGTGTCCAGCGCTCGCCATGACGCACCGGCGCGCGATGGGGTCATACACCGCGTAGAGATACGTCGCGCCGACCAATCGTTCCACAAACGACAGAGACCATTTGTTGCCCTGGCCTGCGGTAAAGCGCGACACGATGTCGTCCAGCCGAGCAAGCACTTCCTCAGGTGCGAGATCCAGCTCCGCCAGGGCGCGGACGGCGGCGCCGATCAGTCCGATGCACACGGTGGCCTGCATGCCGGAGGCTGGGACATCGGAGACCACAAGAGCGACACGCGCACTGGATAGCGGGATCACGTCAGCCCAGGAGCCGTTCACACCCGTGCCGCCACGCGCGGGTACGTACGAGCGAGTGACCCAAGCCGCGCTGTGGTCAGGTGCATCAGCGGGCTCCATGCGACTTCTCAGGGCACCCGCTGCGATGCGCTCGCGGTGGTGAAGCCAGTCCTGGACCGCCGTCGGCAGCGAAACGGCAGTCACCAGGATCACCGTCCCCTCGCTGCCAGGTACGACCGATGTCACGGGACAGGCCGCGAGTGTGACGGGCACAGAATGACCCTGCCGATGCGTGAGGACGGCAGTAGGCCCGGGGGTACCAGCCTCAAAGGCTGACGACAGCTGCTGGGGAGCGTCCCACGGGATTACTGGCCAAAGCTCAGCGACCGGCCGGCCTACGACCTCAGCCGTCTCGTAGCCCAACAGACGCTCGGCCGTCGGACTCCACGCGGACACCAGTCCTCGGGCGTCCACCACGAACGCAGCCGGGCCGCCTGAGAAGTCCGAGGTACGGACGGACGATGCCCCATGCAGGGTGCCCATCTTACCGACCTCGTTGTGCGAGGGAACTCGTACAACTGTGACGATACGCCGTTGCCGGGTTCGGCACCTTTCCACGAGCTCTGGCGCCTTTCCGCCGGTTCTGTTCGGCCCCACTCAGACAGCGAATCCGAGCGAGGCCGGCGGAGTCCCAGTAGGCGAGGCAAGTCAGCTGCACATCGCGCTCTCCCCCAGCTGTCGGACGCGGCTCAGCCCAGGTAGAAGTCCCTGCGGGCGGCCACGAACGCCTCGATCGACTGGGCAGGGATGCCCGTCACGCGCTCGACGCCGTCGGTCGTGCGGTCATAACGGTTGTCCCGGTGCAGCTGGGCCATGGTGGCGACGTGCTGTTCAAGGTGGGGCGGCATCCCCAGCTTCGGGAGCTGTGCCTCCCACCTCTCCGGCGGCACGTCCACGTAGGACACGGGACGGCCCAGCGCCCGAGAGAATTCCGCGGCCAGCTCCGTCATGTCGACCGAGCGCGGCCCGGTCAGCTCGTAGACCTGCCCGATGTGCTGAGCCGGATCGCGGAGCACGGTGGCAACGGCCCGGGCGACGTCGTCCACGGCGACCGGCGAGGTGCGTCCGGTGCCGAAGGGCAGCGCGATCGTGCCGTTCTCCTGAATCGACCGCGCCGCCATCGCGGTGAACAGCGGAGTGTCCAGGAACGCCGTGGGTCGGATGTGCACCGCGGGCAGGCCGGACCAGTTCAGTACCTCCTCCGCCAGCCAGTGCAGCCGCTGCTGGTGCGACTCCTCGGTGCTGGTGGCGGTCATCTCGGACACCGTCATCTGCGACAGGCCGACCAGGGCCTCCAGCTTCCCGTACTCCCTCGCAACAGAGGCCACCACGGTCGCCGCCAGCAGGTGGTCCGGCGATACGCGCATCGCGAAGTACATCCGCGCCACGCCTTGCAGTGCGGCCGCTACCGTCTCGGGCCGGGTCAGGTCACCGATGACGACCTCCGCGCCGAGCGCCCGCAGCTCAGCCGCACGCTCGTCCTCGCGACGGACCATGAAACGCACCGGCACATCCTGAGCACGCAGGTGCTCGAAGACGGTGCGGCCCACGCCACCGGCACCGGGGATAAGAACAAGGTTGTTGGGATTCATCAGTCGGTCTCCTTCGGAGTAATGGAATATCTGAGGTGAGGCGTGATCAGGGCGCCAGTGGAGCTGTCAGCAATGCGTTGGCATGGCGGTGTCACCGCTGATCCGGGTGGCGATTTCACAGGGGTCTCCGGTGCTCTCGGTGGGGCGTCCCCGGCAGCCGGTCGCCTCCGGTGTCTCGCGGAGATGTTTCGTGATCACCCTTGGGCCCCTACGGTCTGGCGTTCGGGCTCATCACCGCCGGCGACCACGGCGGCGGCCTTGCGCGGCAGGAAGAGAAGCACGACGACCGCGCCGACCAGGGCGACGGCAGCCGACCCTATTGCGGTGATGTGCATGGCATGGATGAAGGCGTCATGCGCGGGCTGCACCAGCGCCTTGCCGGTCGGTCCCAGCTTCTCGGCAACGGACAGGGTCGCCTCGACGGATTCACCTGCGGCCTGCCGGTCGGAGGCGGGCAGCACGCCCAGGTGGCCGTCGATGCCGCTGCGGTAGGTGGCGGACAGCAACGCCCCCAGAACGGCGACCCCCAAGGCCCCACCGACCTGCCGGAAGGTGTTGTTGACCGCGGATCCAGAGCCGGCCTTCTCCCGCGGCAACGACGACATGATCATGACGGTGGCGGGCGGCATCACATGCGCCATCCCGGTACCCATCAGGAAGAACAGCACCTCCAGCACCCAGATGGGAGTGTCCTGGCCGAGCAGCAGGAAGCCGGCGAAGGCCACGGCGGTCAGGACGAGGCCCGTGGCACACACGGCTCGGCCACCGAAGCGGTTGACGACCAGCCGGGCCCGCGGGGCGAAGAACATCTGGGAGGCGGCCAGCGGCAGCACGAGCAGACCGGACTGCAGGACGCTGTAGCCCCGCACGCTCTGGTTGTAGAAGACGCTGAAGAACGTAACGCCGGTGAGAGCGAAGAAAACCAGGCCGATGGCGGCGACGGACGCGGAGAACCGCCGATTGCGGAACCATGTGACGTCGAGGGCCGGATGGTCGCTGCTGCGCTCGTAGACGACGAAGACCCCGAGGACCGCCAGGCCGGCAACGATCGGGCCCCAGGACTGGGCCCCAGTGAAGCCGCCCTCCTGGCCGCCCTTGATGATGCCGTAGATCAGCGAGACCAGTGCCAGGATCGAGAGCACGACGCCGACCGGGTCGAGCTTGCCGGGCTTGGGGTTCTTCGATTCGGGGACGATCGCCACCATCGCGACCGCCGCGACGACCACGATGGGCACGTTGACCAGGAAGACCGAGCCCCACCAGAAGTGCTGCAGCAGGATGCCGCCGGTAATGGGGCCGAGGGCGATGGCGAAACCGACCACACTGGTCCAGATGCCGATGGCCTTGGGCTGCTCATCGCGCTCGAAGACGTTCATGATGATCGCGAGAGTGGCGGGCAGGATGAAGGCGCCGCCGAAGCCCATCACAGCGCGGAAGGCGATGAGCTGCCCGGAGGAGTCCGACAGCGCCGACAGCGCGGATCCCGCACCGAACACCAGCATGCCGAAAAGCAGCACCTTCTTCCGGCCGAGCCGGTCACCGAGCAGACCCGCAGTGAAGAGCAGTCCGGCGAAGACGAGCGTGTAGGAGTTGATCGCCCACTCCAGCTGGCTCTGGGTGGAGCCGAGTCCGGTGGGAGCGGGCTGAGCGATGGTCTTGGTGGCCACGTTGAGGATCGAGTTGTCCAGCATCACCACCAAGAGGCTGAAACAGAGCACGGTCAGGATGGCCCAGCGCCGGCGGTGGACCGCCTCGGAAACGGTTCTTCGCTGGGCAGGCGGCACGGGTGGCGTGGACTCCGCGGGCGTCGTGGACTCGGCGGGCGTGGGTGGTGATGCCACAGTGGGTCTCCAGTGCTGTCGGTGGTACTGCGAATGCGGGGGGCGGAGGCTGTCGGCCTCAGACGGTGGGAGGCGGCGCAAGGCCCGGCTTGACCAGCCGGGTGATCTCATCGACACCAAATAGATGTCGATAGCAATCTAAACGGAGGCTAGGATAGATGGCAAGTGACATCCATCTGAGGAGAGTGATTCCGTGGGCCGCGTGTCCCAGGCGCAAGCGCAGGAGAACCGGCAGCGCGTCGTAGCCACCGCCTCCCGGATGTTCCGCGAGAAAGGCACCGCGGTCAGCGTGGCCGACCTGATGAAGGCCGCCGGGCTCACCCATGGCGGGTTCTACAAGCAGTTCGCCTCCAAGGAGGACCTGGTCGACGAGGCCATCGTCCACGCCTTCGAGGATCCGACGGCACACTCGCCGGTGGCGGTCGAGGAGCACGCCGGGGACCACGAGGCCGCCCGCCGGATGCTGATCGAGAACTACCTCTCGATCTGGCACCGCGATCACGCCGGGGACGGCTGCCCCGTGTCCGGATTCGCCGCCGACCTGGGGCGCGACCCCGACCAGGCCGCCCGCGCCCAGCAGGTCTACATCAACGGGGTACGCAACCGCGCCGCTCGACTGGCCACCGGCGACGACGACGGCATGGCCCAGCTCTGCACCATGGTCGGGGCCCTCGTCCTCGCCCGCGCCACCCGGGGCAACCCGATCTCCGAAGAACTGCTGCAGGCCGCGCGCACGGCTCTCACCGAGAACGGCACCGGGCAGTCCGAACCGCAGCAACGCACGGATTGACCGGGAGCCGGTGGGTCCTGACGGCAGAAGATGACGGCAACGGAGCCGTACGCATGGAGGCCTCGGCGGTAGCAGGGGGACTGCCTTGAGCCCTCGCAGTAGCAATGCGGCAGCGCGCACGCAGCTCTGAATAGCCTCCTGAAGAGATGGACACCAGCATCCAGATCAGCCCGACGGGCAAGAAGCTGCTGCCCTTGACGGTCAAGAACGCCGGCCCCGCGCCGGCGTCGAGTGGTCACGCCCACTGAGGTGAGCGAGGCACTCGATCGGGTGCTGGGTGCGCTTGCGGGGGCGAGTGAGGACGAGGTGGCGGCCGTGCTTGCTGCGGTGGGCGCTTCGCCCCCTCGCCCGTCGGCGCCGCCGGCGTCCTCTGGGACGCCCCTGCCGGGTCCTGGCAGTGCCTCGCACATCGTCTCCGAGGTGGAGTGGATCTGAGGGCTCGTTCCAGGCTTGTGCGAGACTGTGCGGCCTTTGAGCCCCTCCCTGTCTGGGAGGGGCTCTCGGCGTGGTGGTCGGCCGCACGACGACGGCACATGTGCGGAACGCGGTGGGTCAGGCCGGGGTGTCGGCGTCCTGCATGGAGGCCGCGAACGCCTCGGGGCCCTGCTCCGCCGCCGCCGAGTCCATCCACATGACCTGCCAGCCGTGGCCGTCGAGGTCGAAGAAGCTGCGTGAGTACATGAAGCCGTAGTCCTCGGCGTCATCTGCCTTGGAGCCGCCCGCCGCGAGCGCAGCGGCGCTGACCGTATCGACCTCATCGCGGGACGACACGCTGAAGCAGTACAACGCCAGCGTGTGCGTGGTGGGATCGGCCATCGGCAGTTTCGCGAACTCCGCGAACTTCTCGCGGCTGAGCAGCATGACGAAGGCGTGCTCGCCGACCAGCATGCAGGCGGCGGTCTCGTCGGTGAACTTCGGATTGAAGCTGAACCCGAGCTTGGCGAAGAACGCCTTGCTGCGCTCGAGGTCCGCTACGGGGATGTTCACGAACAGCATGCGGCCGGGGTGTGCGGGATTGGTCATGGTGGAGCTCCAGTCGGTGGCTCGATGGCGTACGTCCTGGTAGACCGGCGCAGCCGGCGGAACTCATCGGTGGATCACGGCCAGGTCGCAGTCGCGGCGTTGATCAAGTCCACAGCCGCAGCTAAGAGACCCGGCCCTTCATCTCTTCGGCTCCTGGCAGAGGTGGCCCGCCCGTCGACTCACGTGCCGTGCCCATGCGTGTTCTTGCCCGGCCGGGACCTTGCCCGTCGCGTGCCCGTTCCAGCGGGACGCAGCGGGCGGTGCGATGCGGCCTGTGCCGTGTCCGTGCAGGCACTTCCGCCTCCTGCGTATCACCCTCACCAAGGATTTCGGGCCGCTCTTCTCCTCGTCCGCGCAACCGACACCGGGCAGTACCCGCTCGCCGTCTGATCGATCGGGTGATCGAGGCCCTGGCGGAGCCCAGAGGCGCCTCGGACATCCACTCGGTGGTGGTGGACTTCCACTCAGTGGTGGAGCGGGTTTGAGTCCGGTACGGGTCATTCTGCTGTCCCTGCGCTGTTGCGGAGGGGAGTGGCCCGGCGTTGGAATCAAGTGTGAGGCACTTTGGCGGCGCCGAGCCTGTCGACCGCCCCGCTCCCGGGACGGGGTCCGGCCGGAAAGGGCTCAAGAACGACGCCCTGGGCATGTTCTCCTCGGTGGCCATGGGCCTGGCCTCCGCCGGCCCGGCGTACAGCCTGGCCGCCACGCTGGGCATCATCGTGGCCGGGGTCGGACTGCAGGCCCCGATCGTCACCATGCTGGCGTTCATCCCGATGCTGCTGGTCGCGTACGCGTTCCGGGAGCTCAACGCGAGCAACGCCGACTGCGGGACGACCTTCTCCTGGGCCACCCGTGCCTTCGGACCGCGCACCGGCTGGATGGGCGGCTGGGGCCTCATCGTCGCCAACGTCATCGTCATGGCGAGCCTCGCCGAGATCGCCGCCGCCTATGGCTTCCGGTTGGTGGGCCTGGACGGACTGGCGGAGAGCCGGCTGTGGACCACCGTGGCGGGCATCGCCTGGATCGCCTTGCTGACCGTGGTCTGCTATGTCGGCATCGAGTTCTCGGCGGCTGTCCAGCGCTGGCTGCTGTGCCTGGAAGTGGTGATGCTGGTCCTGTTCGCCGTCGCCGCACTGGTCAAGGTCTACACCGACCCTCCCTCGACGGCGATCCACGTTTCCGCCTCCTGGTTCAACCCGTTCGAGGTGCCCTCGGCAACAGCGCTGACCTCGGGCATCCTCGCGGGGGTCTTCATCTACTGGGGCTGGGACACCGCGTTCACGGTCAACGAGGAAACCGTCGACAGCAGGTGCGTCCCCGGGCGCGCCGCGGTCATGTCCACCGTGCTGCTCCTGATCATCTACGGGCTGGTGTCCACGTCGGCGCAGGCGTTCGCGGGAGTCGGCACCTCGGGCATCGGGCTCGGAAACACGCACAACTCGAACGACGTGTTCTCCGGACTGGGCAAGGCGGTATTCGGGGGCGACGACACGGGGCTGCTCCTGTCGAGACTGCTGATCCTGATGGTGCTGACCTCGGCGTTGGCCTCCGCCGAGACCACCATCCTGCCCCTGGCCAGGACCGTCTTCTCCATGGCGGTCCACAAGGCCGTCCCTGCCCGGTTCGCCCGGGTCCACCGCAGGTTTCTCACCCCGACCTGGGGAACCGTCGGCATGGGCGTGGTGTCGATCGCCGTGCTGATCCTGCTGACGTTGTTCAGCCATAACGTCCTGGCCGACTCGATCGACTCGGTCGGTCTCGCGATCGCGTTCCAGTACGGACTGACCGGCTTCGCCTGCGTCTGGTACCACCGCAAGGTCCTCACCCGCAGTGCCAGAGACCTGGTCTTCAAGGGTGTGTTGCCGGGGCTCGGCGGGCTGATCATGCTCGCGTTGTTCCTCTACGCCACCTTCGTCGTCTATGCGGACCCCGGATACGGCATGACCAGCGTCGACCTGCCGCTGATCGGGAGGACGGGCGGGGTCACCGTCCTGGGCCTGGGCGCCCTGCTGCTCGGTGTCCTGCTGATGCCGCTGGTCACCCGTGGCCATGCCGTGGCCCTCAAACTCCAGCGGAGCCTGCTTCCGGGCCGCCTGGCGCCGCACGCCGCCGTTGATGCGGTGAGCCGCTACCTGCCCGCCGACAACGGGTCCGGGGTGGGCGGCGACTGGTACGACGTCATCCCCCTGTCGGGCACCCGGGTCGGCCTGGTCGTCGGGGACGTGCTCGGTCACGGCCTGCGCGCCGCGGCCACCATGGGCCGCTTGCGCACGGGTGTGCGCGTGCTGGCCCGGCTGGACCTGAGCCCGGACGAGCTCCTGTCCCGCCTGGACGACCTGGTCGAGCAGACGGCGCACGAGAGCGGGGCCGGCCAAGGCCCGGGCAGCCTGAGGTCGCGGGCCGACGAGGCCCTGGGCGTGACCTGCCTGTACGCGGTGTACGACCCCCTCTCGGGGAAGTGCAGTCTGGCGCGGGCCGGGGAGTCGGTGCTGTTGGTCGTCGAGCCGCACACGGGTGTCGTCGACCAACCGGAGCTGCCCCCCGGACCGCCGCTGGGAGTCGGTGGCCTGCCCTACCAGAGCACGGATCTGGAGCTCCCGCCGGGCAGTCTCGTCGCCCTCTTCACGGGCGGCCTCCTCCAGGCGGCCGACAGCCGTGACGCCGGGCTCGCGCAGCTGTCCCAGCTCCTCGCCGACGGCCGAGCGTCCCTGAAAGAGCTGTGCGACCGGGCGGTGACCAATCTGCTGCCCGGAGCCGTGGACGAGGACGCGACGCTGCTCATCGCCCGCACACACCTGCTCGACCGGAACCAGTTCACCCAGTGGGAGCTGCCCCCGGACCCGGCGGCCGTGGCCACCATCCGCACCGCCGTCAGCAAGCAGCTCCGCGACTGGGGGCTGGACGACCTGACATTCGCCAGCGAGCTCATCGTCAGCGAACTGGTCACCAACGCCATCCGCTATGTCGGCGGCCCGATCCAGGTACGCCTGATCCGCGACCGGAACCTGATCTGCGAAGTCTCCGACACCGGCCACACCACGCCCAATCTGCGGCACGCCGCGAACGACGACGAGGGAGGCAGGGGTCTGTTCATCATCGCCCAGATGACCCACCACTGGGGCACGCGCTACACACCCACCGGCAAGACGATCTGGACCGAGCAGGACCTGCCGCCGGCGGACGGCCAGTAGCACCGCCCGAGGTCCGAACAGGCTGCGTCGGCGCAGGTCGGTCACAGACGCCGCCAGGTCGATCACCGGGCGGCCGTAACGGAAAGGACAAGATCGCGCGTGGGGTGATCAACTTGCCTACCCTGCCTGGAATGGGCGGGATAGATGTGGCCAACGGAGTGGTGGGTGCCGTACTCGGGATGCTGTGTGCGGTGCTGTTCCAGCAACCCTTGCAGGACGGCTGGTTCAGGCTGCGTACTCGCTCCACCCGCGCGGTGCGCGGCCTGCGGCAGCGGGAGGAGTCCAGTCCCGCGTGGAGGACCTTCTCCATAGGCCCTCTGCACACGTCCGCCCTGATCGTCGAAGGGGACGGCGAGTCGTCCATACCCGCCGAAGCCGTCCATGTCCAAGTGCTCGACGCGGAGATCGAGCTGCCCTCCGACATGGACGGGTGGCGGGCCGAGATCGAGGGGGAGAGCGAGCGTTTGCGGGCGGAGGGGCGGACTCCGTTGTGGAACGGCCCCCGCTACGCGGTCGAGTCGCTCGACGTCTCGCGCACCGCTCTCGAAGAGCAGCCCGTGGTCCACCTGAGGCTCCGCCCGACGGACTACTACACCTTTCTCGCCGCTCAGCAGCTCGACCGCCGACTGGCCGACGGGACAACCCCTCGTTCCCGGTATCTCACACCGGACGATCCGCTGCGGGCACCCGCGTTTCTGCAGTGCAGCTTCGCTGTGAATGTGGCGGTGGTGACCAGCGACGAGCTGCTGGTCGTCAGTCAGCGCAGTGACCGGGTCCGTATGGCTCCGGGTGTCTGGAACTCCTCTGTCAACGAAGGCATGTCACGGCACATCGACTCGTCCGGCAGGAACGCCCCCGACGTGCATGCGGTGGCCCGGCGCGGCATGCGGGAGGAGCTGTCCCTCGAACCCCACGAGTACGCACTCGAGTTGCTCGCCTTTGTGCTGGACGTCGACAAGCGCCACTGGAGCGCCCACTTCTACGCCAGGCTGAAGGACTTGACCCGAGAAGGCCTGCAGGCGCGTATGAGCCGAGGGGTCGCGGATCGATGGGAGCATCAGACCATCGACTACGTGCCTTTCCGTCCTGCGGCAGTGGTCAAGTACATGCTGCGCGCGGATCGGATCCACCGCTGGGCCCCTCTTGCGCCCGCCCTGTTCCATCTCGCCCTGGTCCATGTCCACAGCCGCACCCCGGTCGAGAGGGCGGAGGCGCAGACCGTTCGGCGTATGTAGTACCCGGGGCCGCACAGGGACCCCGGGTACCTCGTCCTACGTACTGATGGCGAACTACGTGGTGACGGCGAACTACGCGGTGATCGCGGACTACTTGCTGACGGCGAAGCGCATCAGGGCGTGCTCGTCACCCTGCTTGATCTTCCCCGTCACATTGATGACCTCGAGCTTCCAGCTGCCGTCGACACGAACGGCCTTGGCCACGGCGCACCCGTTGTCCTGGGTGAGCAGGCTCGGCCAGATGTCGGCGACCTGCTGAGTGGTGCCGCCGGTCGCGTCGTACACCTTGAAGCTGATGTTGCGGGCCTTCTGGAAGGAGCTGCCCTTCTTGAAGGCGGCGGCGATGAACACGATCGTCGTGATGTTGGACGGTATCCGGGCGAACTCGACCGTCAACGTCTCGTCGTCGCCCTCCCCGCGCCCGGTCTGGTTGTCACCGCTGTGGACCAGGGAACCGTTGCCCATGGGGTCGAGCGAGTCGAGGCCCGCCAGGCGCACCGGGTCCATGCCCTGCATCGCGATGGCGATCAGGTCCAGGTCGGTGCCGGTCTTGCGGCGGAGTGCGCCCATCACTCCACCGCTGCTGCCCGCGGTGGGATCCCAGGACACTCCGATGGACAGATGGGTGACTCCGTCCAGATCCGCCGGGCCGTCTTCTTTGGTGAGCGTAATCATGCGTGGATCATCCTCTTGGAGACGGGACTGCGACAGGCAAAGTGTGCATGGAGTTCCTGGTGTTCCCTCGGCAGGGGTCCCTTCATAAGCGGACAAGGGGACACACAGAGGGAGTTGGCGAACCACTACCAGGCCCAGGGCGGTTGGGGGCTCGGTGCGGGCGTGCACGTGTGTGTCCACCGGTCGGCCGACGCACGGTGGACCGGGCGGAACGGCGCGACCGCCGGGAGCTTCGACGGGAGCGCAACCGGCCTCAGGGGCGTGCATCCAGATGGTGCCCTGACGCGTCTACATCGGTATGGATCTGGAAAAGTCGCCTGCTGAGCGACCCGCAGTACCGGCCGAGGGGTGCCTGACGGTCGCGATCCGCCTGCCCGTGCGGATCGTCGTCCTCGTGCTCGTCGTGCCGGTGCGCATGCTGTGGGACGCCCTGGTGGTCGGCGGAAGGTTTCTGCGGGACACCGTGCTGCGCCCCGCGGGGCGGGTGCTCCAGTGGGTGGCGTGGGCGGTGTTCGTCTGGCCGTGGGTGACGCTGTGGCGGTACGTCGTGGTGCCGGCCGGAAAGGCGCTGGCGTGGCTCGGGTACGTGCTGCTCGTCGTGCCCACCGTGTGGCTGTACGAGACGGTGCTCACACCGGTCGGACACGCGATCGCCTGGGTGGCGCGGGGCGTGGGCGCCGGGCTCATGTGGGTCCTCCGCGGTGTCGGTGCGGGGTTCGCCTGGGTTCTCCGTGGCATCGGCGCCGTACTCGCCCGGGTGCTGACGCCCGTCGGGCGGGCCGTCGCCTGGCTGCTCAGGGGCCTCGGGGCCGGGTTCGGGGCGGTCGCGTTCGGGGTGTACCAGGTCGTGGCCTGGCTGGTCCGTCATCTGATCGTCGTACCGGCGCTGTGGCTGTACGAGTGGATCCTCGCCCCCGTCGGACGGGCGATCGCGTGGGCGGCGCGCGGAGCCGGGTGGCTCGTACGGATGATCTTCACCGGGATCGGCGCCGCGCTCTACTGGACCCTGCGCGTCGTGCTCGTGCTGCCCGCGCTCGCCCTGTGGCGCTGGGTGCTCGTGCCGGTCGGACGGGTCCTCGCCGTCGTCGCGCGGGAGGTCTGGGACGCACTTGGGCACGCCTGGCGGGTGGCCGGACACCTCTCGCTCGCCGTCGGCCGGTTCCTCGGACGACTCTTCCGGTGGATCTTCGTGGAGCCCGTGCGCTGGGTGTACCGCAGCGTGCTGACGCCGGTCGGACACGTCGTCCGGGACACGGTACTGCGGCCCGCCGCCGAGGCCGCGCGCGGCGTGGGCAGGGTGACCCGGCAGGCCCTGGCCACCGCCCGCGAGTCGGCACGGCAGACCCGCGCCGACATCCGCCGCATGCTCTTCGGCACGCCCCGGGAGCCCGAGCGGGTGCCCCTGGCGAAGCACCGGCGGGAACCGGGAGCCGCCGCGACACGTACTCTAGGTAGCAGTACGACCGCTCTCACGAAGGACTGAACGACACTGGGCAAGCGACAGCCCGAAGGCCCGCCGCCCGCACCCGCGGTGCAGCGCATCCGACTGCGCTACACCAAGCGCGGCCGCCTCCGGTTCACCAGCCACCGTGACTTCCAGCGCGCCTTCGAGCGTGCGTTGCGCCGTGCCGAGGTGCCGATGGCGTACTCGGCGGGGTTCACGCCGCATCCGAAGGTGTCGTACGCCAATGCCGCACCCACCGGCACAGGCAGCGAGGCGGAGTACCTGGAGATCGCGCTCACCCAGACGCGTGACCCTCAGAAGCTGCGTGAGCTCCTCGACGAGTCGATGCCCGTGGGGCTCGACATCATCGAGGCGGTCGAGGCCCGCACGTCGGGTCTCGCCGACCGGCTCACCGCGTCCGTGTGGGAGCTGCGCCTCGACGGCGTGGCGCCCGAGGACGCGGAGCGCGCGGTCGACGCCTTCAAGTCGGCCGACACGGTGGAAGTCCAGCGCAGGACCAAGAACGGGATGCGCACCTTCGACGCCCGCGGTGCCGTGGCGAGCCTCGAGGCGCACAGTCCGCAGGCCGATAGGCCGACCGACCAGCCCTGTGCGATACTGCGCCTGGTTGTTCGGCACGTGACGCCTGCCGTACGACCCGACGACGTCCTGTCCGGTCTTCGCGCCGTGGCCGACCTGGCGCCGCCGGTCGCCGCAGCGGTGACCAGGCTGGCGCAGGGGCTGTTCGATGAAGAGACCGGCACGGTGACCGACCCGCTCGCGCCCGACCGCGAGGCAGTCATGGCCGCCCCAGCCGATCGCACAGGGGCCGCCGAAACTGCCGCCGCGAAGGCGTCGGCGTAAGGAAGGTCCCGCGTAAGGACGGACGTCGTAGCGCCGCCCTCGGATCCGGGAGCCACCTGGGTCGGGCAGCGCACCGACCAGAAGACTTTCGCCAGGCCGTAAGCACACATGGCGTACGGAACCGGCGAGACAGGACACAGAGAGCTCCCGTGCGGCGCCCGCGCCCCGGACGGCGGCACCGCGCATCGCGCGAGCCGCGGACGTCACCGGCACTGCCGGACCAGGCGCGGCGCCCGGGAGCCTGACGGGAGATCCACCCGCATGCTCGAGCCGACCGAACCCACCGAGGGTTCCGACAACAACAACACTCCGAGCGACACCCTGCCGCCGCGGCGCCGCCGCCGTGCGGCGTCGCGTCCGGCCGGCCCGCCCACGGGCGCGGCCGAGTCCCAGTCCGTGGCCGAGACCACGGCTCCGGCCATACCGCCGGTGGCATCGGCCGAGGCCGTGGCCGCCGCCGAGGCCCCCGAGGTCCTCAAGACCGAAGAAACCCAAGAGACCGAAGAGACGGTGGAGGAGGCGGTGGCTCAGGCCGCTGCCGCCGAGCCGGTCGAGCCCGCCGAGGACGCCGCTCCGCGCCGTACGCGTCGTCGCGCCACCCGCCGGGTGTCCGCGCCCGCCGGTGCGCCGGGGACGGCCGAGGCGGCCCCGGCCGCGGAGACCACCGTGGTGCCCGCGACCACGCCCGCCGAGGTCGAGGCCGAGGCCCAGGTCGAAGAGGCCCCCGCCGTCGAGGAGGAGGCGGCGCCCGCCGCCCGTCCGCGTCGGCGTGCGACCCGTCGCGCCTCCGCGCCGACCGGTGCGCCCAAGGCGGCCGAGACCGCTCAGACCCCCGAGGCTCCTGAGGTCACTGAGACCCCTGAGGCCGTCAGGGAGCCCGTCGCGGCCCAGGTCGAAGAGGCCCCCGCCGCAGAGGAAGCCGCACCCCGCCGCACCACCCGTCGTCGCGCCACCCGGCGTGTCTCCGCGCCCGCCGGTGCGCCCGAGGGCGACGCCGCCGACGAGCGTGTGGAGGCGCCCGTGACCAGCGAGACCAGCCCCAGCGAGAGCAAGCCCGCCGCCGAGGCCGAGACCAAGCCCGCGGCCGAGACCAAGCCCGAGGCCGAGGCCGAGAGCACCGAGGACGGCGCCCCGCGCCGCACCCGCCGCCGTGCCACGCGCAAGGCCGCTGTCGGTTTCTCCGCCCCCGCGCCGAAGGAGGCCGAGTCCGCGCGACGGCCCGCGCGTCCGGCCGTCGCCGTGTTCCAGGCGCCCGTTTTCACCGAGCCGATGTTCCAGACGCCGGAGCGGGCCGCCGCCGCGGC
Organism: Streptomyces sp. NPDC058086; assembly: GCF_042885015.1. Taxonomy (NCBI): domain Bacteria; kingdom Bacillati; phylum Actinomycetota; class Actinomycetes; order Kitasatosporales; family Streptomycetaceae; genus Streptomyces; species Streptomyces sp. NPDC058086. The sequence goes on from NZ_JBHVST010000116.1 coordinate 29,337, forward strand.
TGCCGCCGAGGCGGCGGAAGTGGCCGCCGAGACCGCCGAGGCCCCCGCGGCCGAAGAGGTCGTCGAGGCACCCGTGGCCGTCGAGGAGGAGACCGGCGGTCGCCGTCGCCGTCGCCGCCGGACCGTCGAGGAGGCGCCCGCGGCCCCGGTCGCGGAGCCCGTCGACGAGGTGGAGGAGACCGACGAGTCCGCCGAGGACGTCGAGGACGGCGTCGAGGACGACGAGTCCGAGGAGGAGTCCGCGGGCTCGCGCCGCCGTCGCCGTCGTGGTGGCCGTCGTCGTCGCCGTGGCGAGTCCGCCGAGGCGGACGGTGAGGCCGGTGACGACGAGTACGCCGCCGAGCAGGCCGCGCAGGACGCCGAGGACACCGCCGAGCAGGCCGAGGAGGACGCCGAGGAGGCGGACGAGCGCGACGAGCCGGGCGGTTCCGGCTCCAGCAGCAGCCGTCGTCGCCGTCGCCGTCGCCGTCGCGCCGGTGACTCCGGCCCCGAGGCCGAGCCCGGCGAGAACGACCCCGAGCGCACGGTCGTCAAGGTCCGCGAGCCGCGCGGCAAGAAGGACGAGCACCCGTCCGACGAGGTGCAGTCCATCAAGGGCTCGACCCGCCTCGAAGCCAAGAAGCAGCGCCGTCGTGAAGGGCGCGAACAGGGCCGCCGCCGCGTTCCGATCATCACCGAGGCCGAGTTCCTGGCCCGCCGTGAGGCCGTAGAGCGCGTGATGGTCGTCCGCCAGAGCGGCGAGCGCACCCAGATCGGCGTCCTCGAGGACAACGTGCTCGTCGAGCACTACGTCAACAAGGAGCAGTCGACCTCGTACGTCGGCAACGTCTACCTGGGCAAGGTCCAGAACGTGCTGCCGTCGATGGAGGCCGCCTTCATCGACATCGGCAAGGGCCGCAACGCCGTGCTCTACGCCGGTGAGGTCAACTTCGAGGCGCTCGGCATGGCCAACGGGCCGCGCCGCATCGAGAGCGCGCTGAAGTCCGGCCAGTCGGTCCTCGTGCAGGTCACCAAGGACCCGATCGGCCACAAGGGCGCCCGCCTCACCAGCCAGGTCTCCCTGCCCGGCCGCTACCTGGTCTACGTGCCCGAGGGCTCGATGACCGGCATCAGCCGCAAGCTGCCCGACACCGAGCGCGCGCGCCTGAAGACCATCCTCAAGAAGATCGTCCCCGAGGACGCGGGCGTCATCGTGCGCACCGCCGCCGAGGGCGCGAGCGAGGACGAGCTGAGCCGCGACGTCGAGCGACTGCAGGCGCAGTGGGAGGACATCCAGAAGAAGGCGAAGAGCGGCGGCAGCACGAACGCGCCGTCCCTGTTGTACGGCGAGCCGGACATGACCGTCCGTGTCGTCCGCGACATCTTCAACGAGGACTTCACCAAGGTCATCGTCAGCGGCGACGAGGCGTGGGAGACCATCCACGGGTACGTGTCCCACGTCGCGCCCGACCTGGCCGACCGCCTCTCGAAGTGGACCTCCGAGGTCGACGTCTTCGCGACGTACCGCATCGACGAGCAGCTGATGAAGGCCCTGGACCGCAAGGTCTGGCTGCCCAGCGGTGGTTCGCTGGTGATCGACAAGACCGAGGCCATGGTCGTGGTCGACGTCAACACCGGTAAGTTCACCGGTCAGGGCGGCAACCTCGAAGAGACCGTGACCAGGAACAACCTGGAGGCGGCCGAGGAGATCGTGCGCCAGCTGCGGCTGCGCGACCTGGGCGGCATCGTCGTCATCGACTTCATCGACATGGTCCTGGAGTCCAACCGGGACCTGGTGCTGCGGCGCCTCCTGGAGTGCCTGGGACGCGACCGTACGAAGCACCAGGTCGCCGAGGTCACCTCGCTGGGCCTGGTCCAGATGACGCGCAAGCGCGTCGGCCAGGGCCTCCTGGAGTCCTTCTCCGAGACCTGCGTCCACTGCAACGGCCGTGGCGTGATCGTGCACATGGAGCAGCCGACCTCGGTCGGAGGCGGCGGCAAGCGCAAGAAGCGCGGCCGTGGTGGTGCCGAGCAGCCCGACCACGAGCTCGAGCACACGCACGAGATCGCGGAGGAGCCGGAGACGGTCGAGAGCGAGGCCGAGGTGGCCGCCGAGGTCGCCGCGCCCGTCGCTCTGGTCGAGCAGGAGTTCCAGCCGGACGAGGAGCTGTACAGCAGCGCCGCCGAGGCGGAGGCCGCGGCTTCCCGTGGCGGTCGTTCGCGGCGCCGGGCGACCCGGCGCGTGTCGGCTCCGGCGGGTGCGCCGAAGGCCGAGGAGCGTGCTCCCCGGGGCCGCCGTGAGGAGCGGGTCGAGCGGACCGAGCGGGCTCTGACGTCCCGCGAGGCCGCCGAGTCCGAGCCGGTCGCGGTCGAGGACCCGGTCGTCGAGGCGCCGGTCGCCGAGGCTCCCGAGGTCACGCCGGCTCCTGAGGCGGCTCCGGCCCCCGTGGTCGCCGTACCGGAGGACGAGGCCGCTCCCAAGGGCCGTACGCGTCGTCGTGCCACCCGCAAGGTGTCGGCTCCGGCCGGTTCCCCGAAGGCGACGGAAGAGACCGTGGTGACGGTGACGGTCACGGAGCCGGTCGCGGCGCCCGTGCCCGAGGCCGCCGCCGAGGTCGTCGAGCCGCAGCCCGAGGCGCCCGCCGAGAGCGCCGCGCCGGCCCGCCCGCGTCGCCGTGCCGTCCGCAAGGCCACCGCGCCCACCGCGTCCGAGGAGGCGGCCGTCGTGGTCGTCCCGTCGGCCTCGGCGGAGCCGGCCGAGGCCCCTGAGGCGCCCGAGACGGCGCCCGAGACGGCGGCCGAGTCCGACATCGAGGCCGCGGCCCCGGCCAAGAAGGCGGCCGCCCGCAAGACGGCCAAGAAGGCGACGGCGAAGAAGGCCGCCACCAAGAAGACCGCTGCCAAGAAGACGGTCGCCAAGAAGGTCACGGCCAAGAAGGCGACCGCGAAGAAGACGGCCGCCAAGACCACCGCGAAGAAGACCGCGGCGGCCGAGCAGCAGGACCG
>NZ_JBHVST010000117.1:0-32052 GCF_042885015.1 Streptomyces sp. NPDC058086
GTCCTTGATCTCGACCCGGTCGATCTGCACACCCCAGCCCATGGCCGGACTGTCGATCATCAACTCCAGGCCCTGGTTGAGCTTCTCCCGGTTGGCCAGCAGATCGTCCAGGTCGCTCTTGCCGATGATCGAACGCAGCGAGGTCTGCGCCATCTGCGAGACCGCGAAGCGGTAGTCCTCGACCTGGATGACCGCGTCGGCCGCGTCGACCACCTTGAAGTAGACGACCGCGTCGACCCGCACCGTGACGTTGTCCCGCGTGATGCCCTCCTGCGCGGGCACGGGCATCGTCACGATCTGCATGTTGACCTTGCGCAGCTTGTCGACGAAGGGCACCACCATGGTGAACCCGGGCCCACGCACGTCCGAGCGCAGCCGGCCGAGCCGCAACACCACACCGCGTTCGTACTGTTTGACGACACGGGCCCCGGCCATCGCGTAGACGATCCCCACGGATACGACGGAGACTCCCGCCGCCACCAGTTCCTCGACCATCACGGCCCCCCAGGGTCCGAAGTGGGCGCATCGGGCAAGTACCGCATCAGGCGCGTACCCGGCGTGTACTTCGACGGTAACTCCGTCACCCGAGCAAGGGCGAGCCCCCGCACGACAGTTGCGTACGGGGGCTCGCCTGCTGCTGGCTGCAGATCCGGTCGTGCGGGTGTCGCGGGGGACCGTCGGTCAGCCGACGCTCACGCCGTAGTAGCTCAGTGCCTCGGTGACCGGCTGGAAGAAGGTCGTACCGCCGGAGGTGCAGTCACCACTGCCGCCGGAGGTCAGACCGTAGGCGACGGAACCCGCGTAGAGCGGACCGCCGCTGTCGCCGCCCTCGGCGCAGACCGTGGTCTGGATCATCTGGTAGACCACGTCGCCGCTGCCGTAGTTGACCGTGGCGTTCAGCGCGGTGACCCGGCCGCTGTGCGTGCCGGTGGTCGAGCCGCGACGGTAGACGGTCGTGCCCACACTGGGCGTGGCGGCGCTGCTGATGGTCTGGCTGCCGACCGCGCTCGGGTGGGCGATCGAGGTGTTGGTGTAGCGCACCAGCGCGAAGTCGTTGGTCGGGAAGCTGTAGCTGACGTTCGTGCCCAGCGTGGTGGTGTGACCGGAGTTGGAGTACCAGGTGGAGGCGACCTCACCGCAGTGGCCGGCGGTCAGGAAGTAGTAGGTGCTCCCGCTGTGCACGTTGAAGCCGAGCGAGCAGCGGTAGGCACCGCCGTAGATGGCGTCGCCGCCGGTGATCAGCTTCTTGAACTTGCCCGGGGTGTGCTTGATCGTGATGGCCGCGGAGTTGCCGCCCGCGTCCTTCTTGATCTTTGCGATCTCGGCCTTGGAGACCGTGCTGTCGACGGTGACGACGACGCGGTTCGTCTTGGCGTCGACCGCCCAGGCGGTTCCCGCGATGTCGGACTTGAGTACCGACTTGTTCACCGTGCTCAGCTGGGTGGCGCTGAACGTATGGACGTCGGATGCGTTCGCGGTGGGGACGGAGAACGCTGCGGCGGCCAGGAGTCCGGTGGTCACGGCGATCAGCCGGGTCCGTCTCGCTATACCGCTGCGGGGGGTGGTGCGCTTGATCCTCACTTGTCGTTCCTCCCGAGGGAAGTAGGGGGCCCGCGTGGGGTCGGGGCCCGTGAGGCGCAGCCGGGAGCCGCCTGACCGGATTCCGGACAAGCCGTGCTCCTGACAAGCGCTGTGGGGGAGTATTCGGCGGCACGGCCGACCGGCGCAAGGGCACCTTTCGGCCGTGCAGCGTTCAACTTACGTACCACCAGCGGTAGTTGATCTCCCCGGACTTAGGTGTGCGGATCGCGTGCGGATCGTCGGGGCACTCGAAGCGCCTGAAGGGCTTGGAGGAGTGAGCGGAAGGCGCGGAGGAGTGAACCGTCAGAGCAGCGTGCGCTCCCCCGCCGGGACGGCCACGCCCAGGGTGTTCCCGGGCGGCGGGAAGGGGCAGATGAAGTGGTCGGCGAACGCGCACGGCGGGAGCACGGCCCGGTTGAAGTCCACCGTCGTACGCCCCTCGGCGTCGGGCGCCGCGGGGCGCAGGAACCGGAAGCGGTAGCTGCTGTCCCCGCTGGTGGTGTCGGCGAACACGGCCCACAGCGAGCCGTCGCTCTCCACCGACACCTGGAGTGTGAGGTCCTCGCCGTCCAGGGTGAAGGCGAGGATGCCGCCGAGCCCCAGACCACGGGCGACTCCGTCCGCGTTCTCCACTCGCACGGTGCGGCTCTCGCCGTACGGCGTGAAGTGCCCCGGCACCGACCAGCGCGGGTCGTACGGCGTCGCCTCGACGCCCTTGAAGGCCGCGCGCCCTTCGGAGGCGGGGTCGAAGTCGCGTACGCCCCAGATCCCTTCGCGCACCAGGACGACGAAACGGCGCTCGCCGAGCCCGACCCGGGCCTCGGCCGCCGACCCGAGGTCGGCATCGAGCCGGACCTCGCCGGTGAAGGGTTTTCCGTCCAGGCTCAGACCGTCTTCGGGGGCGGCCGTCAGCAGGACCCCGTCCTCCTGGTCGGTCCACAGCCCGGGGATGTCCGGAAGTCGCCCGTCCGGATAGTCCTCCAGCCAGTGCGTGCCGGTGAGCGCCAACGGGCCGTAGGGGGCGGACACCGTCTCGACGCGGCGCTCGTGCCACCGCTCCCAGCCCTCGGATGCGCCGTCGAACACGTCTGCGGATGTCCCGTCAGATACGTCTGCGGATGCGTCTGCGGATGCGTCTTTCGTCATGTGATCAACCCTTCCATACGGGTTGCGGCAACCCGAGATGTGAGCGCAGCGTCGTGCCCGTGTATTCCGTGCGGAAGGCGTCCCGCTCCTGGAGCAGTGGGACCACCCGGTCCACGAACTCGTCCAGTCCGCCCGGGGTCAGATGGGGGACGAGGATGAAGCCGTCGGCGGCGTCGGCCGTCACGAACTCGTCGAGTTCGGCGGCGACCGCCTCCGGGGTGCCGACGAAGGACTGCCGCCCGGACGCCTCGATCACGGTCTGCCGGATGGACAGCCCCTTCGCCCGCGACAGGGCCCGCCACTTCTCCGCCACCGCGAGGGGGTCCCCGACGCGCACCCGCCCCTGCGCGAGGGCCGGCTCCGGCTCCGGGTCGATGTCGGGCAGGGGCCCGTCGGGGTCGTACGAGGAGAGGTCGACGCCCCAGATCTGCTCCAGGGCGAGGAGCGCGTTCTGCGGGGAGACCTGCCGACGGCGGATCTCGGCGGCCCGTTCCCGCGCGTCGGCCGCGGTGTCACCGAGCACGACGGTGACACCGGGCATGATCTTCAGGTCCTCGGGCGACCGCCCGTACGTCGCGAGCCGCCCCTTCACATCGGCGTAGAACTCCCGGCCGGCTTCCAGGGTCCCGTGCCGGGTGAAGACCACGTCCGCCGTGGACGCGGCGAACTCCCGGCCCTCGTCCGAGTCCCCGGCCTGGATGACGACTGGCTGCCCCTGCGGTGAGCGCGGCAGCCCGAACTCCCCCGCGATGTCGAAGTGCCGCCCCTGGTGTGCGAAGGGGCGGGTCACGCCTTCCGGCGTCCAGGAGTCCCACAGCTCTCGTGCCGTGGCGACGAATTCGGAGGCGCGCGCATACCGGTCGGCGCGGTCGAGGAAGCCGCCGCGGCGGAAGTTCTCCCCGGTGAAGGCGTCGGAGGAGGTGACCACGTTCCAGGCGGCCCGGCCCCCGCTGAGGTGGTCCAGCGTGGCCAGTCTGCGGGCGAGTTCGTACGGCTCGTTGAAGGTCGCGTTGACCGTGGCCGCGAGCCCGAGCCGCTCGGTGACGGCGGCGAGCGCGTTGAGGACGGTGATCGACTCCGGCCGCCCCACGACGTCCAGGTCGTGGATACGTCCCTTGTGCTCGCGCAGCCGCAGCCCCTCGGCGAGGAAGAAGAAGTCGAACAGGCCTCGTTCGGCGGTGCGCGCGAGGTGTTCGAAGGAGGCGAAGTCGACCTGGGACTTCGAGCGCGGGTCGGTCCAGACGGTGGTGCTGTTGACGCCCGGGAAGTGCGCCGCCAGATGCATGCGCTTGCGTACGGTCATGACGTTCCCCCTGTCACGGCGTACTGGTTGGCGGGCCGGGCCAGCCCCAGGTGCTCCCTGAGCGTGCTGCCCGGATAGAAGGTGCGGAACAGACCGCGGTGCTGGAGCAGCGCCACCGTTGCGTTCACGAGCCGTTCCAGGTCACGGTGCGGCTCGACCGGGGTGAGGTGGAAACCGTCGACGGCCTCGGACGCGTGCCAGGCGGCGATCAGCTCGGCCAGGTCGACCGGGCCGCCCCGGTACAGCGGCCCCTGCGCGGTCTGCCGGGGACCGCCACCACCATGGCCCGGCTCGGCCGCTCGCTCCCCGTCGCCGAGGTCGACGACGAGCGAGCCGAGGACCCGCAGAGTGTCGGGGTTGCGGCCGAACTCCGCTGCCACCTCCCGGAGTTCGGTCCGTACGGCCCGGGCCTGCGCGGGTCCCACGACCCGGACGAGCGCCACGTCGGCGTACCGGGCGGCGACCCGCCGGGCGGGCCCCTCGGTGGCGTCGACGACCCGCACGGGGTGGCCCTGCGGGGGCCGCGGCACGACCGAGGGGCCCTTCACGAAGAAGGTGGCGCCCTGGAAGTCGACGTGGTGCAGCTTGTCCCGGTCGATGAATCGGCCGGTGGCCTCGTCGCGTATCTCGGCGTCGTCCTCCCAGCTGTCCCAGAGCCGGGCGGCCGCCTCGGCGATCTCGCCGGCCTCCCGCCACAGCGCGTCGGTGGGTGCGGCGTGCCGGCGGCCGAAGAGACGGGCCTCGCCCTCGGTCGTCGACACGTCGAGCTGCCAGCCGGCCCGGCCGCGGCTGACCCAGTCGAGGGTCGCCACGGCCGCCTGGACGTGGAAGGGCTCGGTGTGGGTGGTGGTCACGGTCGGCACCAGACCGATCCGGCGGGTGGCGGGCGCGACACGGGAGAGCACGGCGAGCGCGTCGGGCCCGGGGCGCGCGAAGGTGTCGCCGAGCGTCACGAAGTCGAGCCCGCCACGCTCCGCGAGCTGCGCCGTCCCGACGTACGAGGCGGCGTCGAAGGCCGCCTGTTGATCGAGGGCGGCGGCCAGGTGCAGCAGCCCCCGGCCGTGCGGTGCGGTCATATCGGGTGAAACCTTTCTCCGGTAAACCGGTCAAAGACCCCTGGAGAGGGATCAAAGAACCTTGGACAGGAACGACCGCGTCCGTTCGTGCCGCGGCCGGTCGAGTACGTCACCGGGGGCGCCCTGCTCGACGATCCGCCCGTCGTCCATGAAGACGACGGTGTCGGCGACCTCCCGGGCGAACCCGATCTCGTGCGTGACGACGATCATCGTGGTGCCCTGGTGGGCCAGGTCCTTGATGACGTCGAGGACTTCGCCGACCAGCTCGGGGTCGAGCGCCGAGGTGGGCTCGTCGAAGAGCAGCAACTTCGGCTCCAGGGCGAGCGCGCGGGCGATGGCGACGCGTTGCTGCTGGCCGCCGGAGAGCCGCTTCGGGTAGGCGTCGGCCTTGTCGGCGAGCCCCACCCGGTCGAGCAGCGCCCGCGCCGCGTCGACGGCGTCCTTGCGCGGGCGCTTCAGCGCGGAGACCGGGGCCTCGACGATGTTGTCCAGCACGGTGAGGTGCGGGAAGAGGTTGAAGTTCTGGAAGACGAACCCGATCCGGGTGCGCTGCCTCAGGATCTCGCGCTCACGCAGCTCGTACAGCTTGTCGCCGGAGCGCCGGTAGCCGACCAGCGAGCCGTCGACGCTGATCCGGCCCCGGTCCGCCTTCTCCAGGTGGTTGATGGTGCGCAGCAGCGTGGACTTGCCGGAGCCGGACGGGCCGAGGATCACGGTGACCTCGCCGGTGCGCACCGCGAGGTCGATGCCCTTGAGCACTTCCAGCGGTCCGAAGCTCTTGTGGACGGACCTGATGTCGACCATGACGGTCATGGTGTGAATCCCTTGTGCTGGCAGTGGAGTTGGCGGTCGGTGGTTACGCGGCGGCCCGACACGCGAGGTCGCGCAGGAACGCCAGCGCGGCCCGCGCGGTGGCGTCGTTCTGCCGGAACGCGGGCCCGCCGGTGCGCGGCCGGGTGAAGGCGCCGGGGGTACGTACGTCGGTGTAGGGCCCCAGCGCGAACCGCCGGGGGTGTGGCTGCCCGGCCCGGTCGAGGATCCGCCCGTCGGTGCGGTCCACCCGCAGCAGCCCCTCCGGGGTCTCGACGGCCCCGTCGTCGTGCAGTTCACGCAGCAGCGGGTCGAGGGCGCGTCCGACGGTGGGCTCGGGCAGCCGTGCCTCGACGAGCGCCCGCGCCTCGACCGTCGCGCCCGGCACGGTCGCGCTCGACGCCCGGAACACGCCGTCCTCGGCGACCACGGCCATGTCCGCGCCCACGAACCGCACGACGCCGGCCCGGGAGAGTGCGAGCATCTGCCGCAGCCGGGGTCCGGGTGGCCCCGAGGCGAGGTAGCTGAAGAAGCCGTGCCACCGGGGCCCGACGTCACCGAGCCGGATCAACTGCCCGTAGACGGAGAGCAGTCCGAGGAAGACGGCCAGGTCCGGGCTGTTTCCAGGATCATGACGTCGACTCAGATCATCCTCTATGTACGCCCGCAGTCCCTCCTGGAATTCCTCCTCCGACGCGTACCGCACCCCGTCCAGCGGACGGTCGAGCGCCGCGAGGTCGAGCCGGTCGGCGGGGTCGGGCACGGCGGACGCCACGAGAGCCTCGCGCTCCGCCGCCTCCCCCGCCGCGTACTTCTCCTCGAAGTCGGTCCAGGCGATACTCGTCCGCTCGGGGTGCACGCCGAACAGCCGGTGGTAGTGCGCGAACCCCAACTCCTTCTCGATCAACGGCCACACATCGCGCCGGAAGTCGAAACCGTCCGGTCGTGCGAGCACCGCGTCGACCTCGGCGGACCCGAAGAAGCGGGGCAGCGGCGGCCGTTCACCGGTCCAGTCGTAACCGATCTTCGAGTGGTACGGCACTCCGCGCCGCGACCCGACGTACAGCACCGGCTCCTGCCCCGAGGGCATGTACGTGTCGCCGTCGTACCGCCCGCCCCGCCCCTCCGTGAGCAGCACCATCAGGTCGACGAAGGCGAGTCCGAAGCCGCGCACGAGGACGGGTTCGCCGGGCGCGAGCGAGGACAGGTCGCTGTCGGCGGTGAAATCGGGCGGCAGGTGGACCAGGTCGTGGGCACGGGCGTACGCCGCCAACTCGCGCTGCTCCTGGTCGAGTTCGGCGTCCAGGTGGCCGAGTGCGAGAACGACGAGGTCGGCGAGGAGGGGACGCGGACGGCCCTCCAGCCACACCTGCTGGCGCCCCTCGCGCGGGCCGCTGACGCGCAGGGCCCTGCACGGGTGATGGTGGACGGTGACGTCCGGCGGCAGGGCAGCCACGGCCTGCTCGTGCACCCAGCTCAGGTAGGCCCCTTGCAGCTGCCGGTCGGCGAAGGTGCTGCCGTCGACGGCCGCCCATTCGTGCAGCGTGGGACCGGGGCGTACCGGACCGTCCATGACCACCGTCTCGTCGGTGAACATGGTGACGTCCTCGGCGTGCGAGTTCATCCACAGCAGCGGCGACTGCGCCTCGCGCCAGATGCGTCCGGCACCCGGCGGATGGGGGTCGACAAGATGGATGTCGAGACCTTCGACGCCCGAACCGGCGTACAGCTCGGGCGCGTTGGCGGCGATGCGCTCGATGAGACCGGTCCCCCGCGGCCCGGCCCCGACGATCACGAGAGTCGGCTTCGACGTGCTCATCGCGTACGCTCCGAACCGCGCGCGTAGTGCTTCTCGACGTAGTACTGGCCGAGGCTGAGCACCGAGGTGACGACGGTGTACCAGATGGTGGCGACCATCAGCAGCGGGATGACCTGGTAGGTGCGGTGGTAGACGAGCTGCACGGAGAAGAGCAGGTCCTGGACGGCGATGACGCTGACGATCGAGGTGCCCTTGAGGGTGCCGATCAGCATGTTCCCGGCGGGCGGCACGATGGAGCGCATCGCCTGCGGCAGCACGATCCGCCACCAGCGGCGCCACCGGCTCAGCCCGAGCGCCTGCGCGGCCTCTATCTGCCCGCGGTCGACGGAGAGGATGCCGCCGCGGACGACCTCGGCGGCGTAGGCGGCCTCGTGCAGGGTGAGCCCGATGATCGCGACCGCGATCGGGGTGAACAGATTGACCGTCTTCACGCCGAGAAGCTGCGGATACAGCGCCCCGATGTTGAACCACAGCAGCAGCTGCACCAGGATCGGGATCGACCGGAACAGCCACACGTAACCCCAACTGACGCTGCGCAGCACGGGGTTGGCGGACAACTGGGCCGCCGCGAGCAGCGCCCCGAGGACGAAGCCGAGCACCATCACCACGGCCGTCAGCCACAGGGTGAGCCACAGGCCGCGCAGTACGGAGTCCGAGGTGAAGTAGTCGCCGACCACGCCCCACTGGAACGCCTTGTTGCGGACGACGGAGGTGACGGCGAGCCCGAGCAGCACCAGCACGGCGAGGGCGGCCGTCCACTGACCGAGACGGCGCTGCGGGACGATCCGCAGGGAGTCGGCCTGCTCCGGTATGTCCGGTGCGGCGGATGTTTTGGCGAGGGTGTCGGAAGACATGCGGAAGACTCCGTGACGTCGGTCGAACACGGGTGCCTTCACACGGAGCGCCTCGCGGCGCCGTACGGCCGAGCCCCTCAGCAGGGCCGTCCACCGAGAGTACGGGCCCATTTCCCCCCGCTGTCAAGGCTGTCCATACTGTGAGCCGTACGTCTCAGGTCAGTTGACGCACAACCGGATGCCTGTTCCACTTGGCCCATGCATCCACAGCAGTGGCTGGTCAAGCGCTCCCACATCGACTTCGGTCGAGTGTGGTCCTCTTCCTGTTGAGCTGACCCACTGCGCGCCCTGATCACTTGATCCCTTGATCGATCCCGATCGCTTGATCAATCCGATCACTTGATCCTTCGATCAATCGGGCGCCTTTCGCGTTCTCCCTCCCCTTCGCCTTCACACGCGCACCCCTCCCCTCGGGTTCTGCTCACTCTTGCTCTCAGGAGACCGCACACCATGCGTACGTCCACGCGTACCCGTTATCGGCATTTTGCGCCCTTTGCCATCATCACCTCGACGGCCCTGCTCCTCACGGCATGCGGCTCCGGCTCGGACGACACGACCGGCAGCACGGCGAATGCGGCGGCCAAGGCCGACAAGATCCCCACCACGGACGTCGTCTCGGACATCACGAAGGACGAGGCCGCGGCCAAACTGCTCCCGTCCGGCGTCACCAGCCTCACCGTGGCGGTCGCCGTCGGCGGTACACCACCCGGCACGACGTACCTGGACGACGGCAAGACGCTGACGGGCCAGGACGTCGACTTCGCGGACGCCGTGGCCAAGGTGCTCGGCATCGAGCTCAAGACCGAACAGGCCAGTTTCGAGGCGATCCTGCCGGCCCTGGACAGCGGCAAGTACGACTTCGGCGCCAGCAACTTCGGCGTGACCGACGAACGGCGCAAGACGATCGACTTCGTCACCTACATCAACGACGGCCAGGGCTTCGCCACCCGCAAGGACAGCAAACTCGCCAAGATCACCGACCTCAAGCAGCTGTGCGGCCTGAACGTCGCGACCGGCGCGGGCACCACCTTCGAGGCGACGCTGGAGGAGAACAAGAAGGTCTGCACCGACGCCGGCAAGAAGGCGTACAAGGTGCAGACCTACAGCGAGCAGGGCGCGATCTGGTCCTCACTCCAACAGGGCCGCAGCGACATCGTGATGAGCACCATCAACGGCCTGCGCTACGCCGTCGCCCAACAGCAGGGCGTCAAGTTCCTCAACGAGTTCCACCGCCTCGACGTCGGCTTCGCCTTCAAGAAGGACACCAAGCTCGCCCCCGCCTTCCAGGCCGCGGTCAACGACCTGATCGCGAACGGAACCTACGAGAAGATCCTGAAGAAGTGGGGCACGACGACTTCGGCGATAGCGAAGTCGGAGATCTCCCCGCCAGAGCTGAAGAACTGAGGGACCTGAGCATTCCCCGCGCCCCGCACAGGAGCGCCCCGAAGGGGCGCGGGGAACTGCGCGCCCAGCCACGTACCCCCGCGGCCAACGGGCGACCGAATTCAGCGAGCCAACACGGCCGTACGTCGCCGCGGCACCGCCCGCACCCCGATCACCCGGTCCATCAACGCGCCCAGCATCTCCTTCACCGACGCCCGGTCCCGTGCGTCACACTCCAGCACCGGCACGTCATCACCCAGTTCCAGCGCCTCCCGCACCTCGTCGAGCGCGAACCGCCGCGAACCGTCGAACCGGCCCACGGCCGGCACGAACGGAGCCCGGTGCGCCTCGAAGTAGTCGAGCGCCGGAAAGCAGTCCTCGATACGCCGCGTATCGACCATGCCGACCGTACCGAGCGCCCCCTCGGCACGATCTTGTCAGAGCGCGCGGACACGGTGTCACGGACGCGGCCGCCGGGCACACACCCGGTCACCTCTTCCGGTGTGACGTCCACTGAAGTGCCTTATGAGGAAGACGAGTTACTGGCGGGGCAGAAATGGTTCTACGCCGGACCAACGACCCCTACGGCATTCCGGTCACCCGATCATGCTTTTGTTTTACGCCCCGGAAACAATGACATCCCCGAATGGGCAGGTCCGATCCTTTCGGCGGCGTGATCGTCCACGCCGCCGTATACGAGGTCCGTCACAGGCCGCAGTCGCAGCACGAGCAGCATTCACAGCACTCGCAGATCTCACAGGCCTCGCAGCAGCCGCAGTCACAGTCGCAGTTGCCGAGGCAGCCCTCGCGCCTCTTTCGCGACCACGGCCCCTCGAACTCGTCGGCACAGCACACCTTGCAGGTGCAGCACACCCCGATCGCGGCCGCGCACCCGGCCCAGAAGCCTCGCTTGCCGGGTCCGGGCGGCGGGAAGGAGGGACCGCCGCCGAAGGGGTTGCCGCCACCGGCGTAAGGATTCTGGCCGTCGTACGGACCCGGCGGGCTCTGCGGGTTGTACGGCCCACCGTGCCGCGGCGGCCCGAAGGCCCCTCGCACACCGTCCGCGTGGGCCTGGTGCCCGCATCCCGAGGTCCCGAACGCGCGGTCCACCGACCGCCCCAGCTCGTGCGCGAGCAGCAGATGGGCCAGCTTGCCGTCCGTGAACTCCACCTCGCGCAGCGCGAGCCGTATCCCGTGCAGAGCGTCATCGGCGAGCCGGCGCGCCTCCACGAGCGGGGTGCCGGTGGCCGTGAGCGGGTTCCACGCCCCCGACGCGGCGTCGGTCTCCCGGTCCTCCACGGCGTCCAGCAGATGCGCGAGCCGCCCGAAGAGCCGGCCGGCCTCGGCGAGCGGCTCGGCGTTGCCCGGCCGCCCGGCCAGGACGGCCGTGTGCGCGAAGGCGGCGGCGGTCGCGGTCTCGGTGGGCTCGGTGACGGCTCGAAGCGGCGTCCCGGGACCGGCGAGCGCCTCGATGCCGACCTGCCGGTCGACGGCGTCGACGAGTACGGCGGTGTCGAAGCCCACGTCGGATCCGGTACGGGCCCCGGCGCGCCCCCAGCTCGCGGCGACCCGGCGGGCGGCGAGCGCCACCGGCCTGCGCGCCAACAGCCCGTCCTTGTCCGCCACGTGGTCGCGCACCTTGGCCGAGGCCAGTACCAGCGAGACGGCGGCGGCGAGGCGGGCTCCCTCACCCTGCGCGACGGACGCGGTCCGCATCCCGCGCAACGGGCACGGCCCCGCAGTACGCCGCCACCCCGTGGTGCGCTCGGCCTGAGCCTCCGTCAAAACCGATATCAGCAGCCCGTCGTAATTAGTGACAACCCGAGCGAACTGTCCGTGGTCTCCGCGCAACGCGAGACAGAGTCCGCACAGATGCGCCATCCACTGCGTTTTGAGCCCCTCACCGAGGCGGTGGCTGCAGGGCCTCACGATTCCGAACATGACACTCCCCCGTGCCTCGTACGACGTTGAGCTGCGGCATCGTACCGACCCCCTCGTTCACCCGTACGCCCCACCCATCACCCGAACGCCGTCGAGAATCATATTTCACTCACAGTCAGCAGCCGTACACGTCAAGACCCTTGGGGCACGCGGGCTCTCGACGAATTCGCTGTGCACCAGTACCGTCACGAAACCCCCGCGCGGCGTCTATCCACTTGGCGCGACATCCGCATCATGGACGACCATGGGGATGCGGAAAGCAAGAAAGACCGCTGTGAGAGGAGGCGTCCATGGGATCGGTGCGCAAGGCGAGTGCCTGGCTTGGCCTCGTCGACGACAACGATGACGAGCGTTACTACGACGACGACAACTACGCCGAAGGACAGGACTCCGGCGATGCCTGGGTCACGGACCCGCGCGTGAAGGTCGCGTCCGAGACGGCGGAAGAGACAGGCCGCCGGATCGGCACGGTCACCCCGGACAGCTTCCGGGACGCACGCGGCATCGGCGAACTCTTCCGGGACGGCGTCCCGGTCATCATCAACCTCACGGCCATGGAGGCCGCCGACGCCAAGCGCGTGGTGGACTTCGCGGCCGGCCTGACCTTCGGCCTGCACGGCACCATCGAGCGGGTCGCCACCCGGGTCTTCCTGTTGACCCCTGCCAACACCGAGATCGTCAGCGGCGAGGCCCCAAGGCGTCAGACGGACGGCTTCTTCAACCAGAGCTGAGGCAGGGCCGCTCACCGGCCCTGCTCTCCGGTGCTCGACTCACCGAAAGGCGTCGAGTCCGGTGAGCGCCTTGCCCAGCACGAGTTGATGCATCTCGACGGTGCCCTCGTAGGTGAGCACCGATTCGAGGTTGGTCGCGTGCCGCATCACGGGGTATTCGAGCGAGATCCCGTTGGCGCCGAGGATGGTACGGGCGGTCCGGCAGATCTCGATCGCCTCCCGTACGTTGTTGAGCTTGCCGAAGCTGACCTGCTCGGGACGGAGCCGCCCCGCGTCCATGCGCCGCCCCAGATGGTGGGCGAGCAGAATCCCCTTGTGCAGTTCCACCGCCATGTCGGCGAGCTTGGCCTGGGTGAGCTGGAAGCCGCCGATGGGCCGCCCGAACTGCTCGCGCGTCTTCGCGTACTCGACGGCGGCCTCGAAACTGGCCCGCGCGGCACCCATCGAACCCCACACGATCCCGTACCGCGCGTGCGACAGACAGCTGAGCGGGCCCTTGAGCCCGGTCACGTCCGGCAGTACGGCGTCGGCGGGCAGCCGTACGTCGTCGAGTACGAGCTCACTGGTGACGCTCGCCCGCAGGGACCATTTGTGCTTGATCTCGGGAGCGGAGAACCCGGGGGCGTCGGTGGGCACGACGAACCCCCGGATCCCGTCCTCACTCTGCGCCCAGACGACCGCGACGCCGGCCACGGACCCGTTCGTGATCCACATCTTCCGCCCGTTGAGGACCCAGTCGCCGCCGTCGCGCTTGGCATACGTCCGCATGGCGCCGGGGTCGGACCCGTGGTCGGGCTCGGTCAGTCCGAAGCACCCGATGACCTCACCGGCGGCCATGCGCGGCAGCCACGCCTGCTTCTGCTCCTCGCTCCCGAACCGGTGAATGGCGTACATGGCGAGGGAGCCCTGTACGGAGACGAGGGACCGGATGCCCGAGTCTGCGGCCTCCAGCTCCAGACAGGCGAGCCCGTACTGCACGGCGGTCGCCCCCGCGCATCCGTACCCCTCCAACGACATCCCGAGCGCCCCGATCCCGCCCAGCTCGCGCGCCAGCTCCCGGATCCCGGGCAGCTCGCCCTTCTCGTACCACTCGGCGACGTACGGCAGCACCCTGTCCGCGGCCCATGTCCGTACGGTGTCCCGGATCGCCAGGTCCTCCGGGTCCAGGAGGTCGTCGAGGCCGAGGGGGTCGGTGGGGTCGAAGGGCGGGAGCTTCGGGGACGCGGACATGGGGGCAGCCTCCGGCACGCTAAAACTAGCACCGCTAGTTACGGTCTCGCCCCGACGGTACGACCCAGCGTCCCGCACGTCCAGTACCTCTCCCATCCACGCACCACCCGTTTCCAGCGCCCCGACAAGCGCGGGTCCCCCGCGGGGGTGAACCCCGCCGCGACGGTGCTCAGCCACCGGTGGGCCGCTCTCCGAGCGGCCCGGCAGGCGCCGACGGCGGGCAAGCCCCACGGGAGACCCGCACGTGTCGGCATGGTGGAAACAGGTGGTGCGTGGGCGGGTGAATCCCGGCTACGCCGAGACGCGGGACTCCGCGACCCCCCGGGGCGCCGGAATCTCCGCCGAGCCCGCCGCAGGCACCCCGCACTCCATGACCCGGGGCAACCGCAACGCCATCCCCGCCCCCAGCAACAACAACCCCGCACTGACGAGCAACGTCACATGCAGCCCGTGCACGAAGGAGTCCCGAGCCGCATGACGCAGGGCCGCACCCCGCACCCCGCCAAGCCGCGCGGCGACGTCGTACGCCTCTCCCAACGAGTGCCCCGCCGCAGCGGAGTCCCCCGGCGAGACCCCCGGTACGGACGACAGTCCGGGCGCGTACGCCGCGTTCATCACACTCCCCAGAAGCGCGATCCCGATCCCCCCCCCCAGCTGGTACGAGGTCTCGCCGATCGCCGCCGCCCCACCCGCCTGCGCCGGCGGCGCCTCGCTCAGCATCGACTCGTACGCCCCGAAGAGCGTCGTCTCCAGCCCGAACCCGAGCAGCACGAACCCGAACAGCAGCAGCCCGGTGTTGTCGTCGCCGCCCATCGCGGTGAGCGTGACGACGGCCACCGCCGTGAGACAGAACCCGAAACAGACCATCGCGCGCGGCCCGAACCGTCGCAGCAGCCGCGCCCCCGCGAGCCCCGCGGCCATCGCCGCGAAGGTGAGCGGCAGCAGCCGCAGCCCGGTCTGCAGGGGCGAGAGACCGAGGACCAGTTGCAGGTACTGCGCGGCGATCAGCTCAAGGCCGACCAGCGCGAGCATGGCGAGGACGATGCAGCCCACGGACGTACTGAACGCGGGCCGCGAGAACATCCGCAGGTCCACCAGCGGATGCGTACGCCGCCGCTGGCGCCGTACGAAGGCGAACATCAGCGCGCCGCCCACGACCAGCGGCGCCAGCGTGAACGGACCGAACGGCGCTTCACCGCCGCCGAGCCGCTTGACCCCGAGCACGAGCCCGAAAAGCCCGGCGGCTGCCATCAGGGCCCCCACCACGTCCCAGGGACCGTCGCGATCGCCGTAGGACTCGGGCAGCAGCAGCCGTCCGATCGGCAGGCTGATCAGCATCAGCGGGATGTTGACGAGGAAGACCGATCCCCACCAGAAGTGTTCGAGGAGGAACCCGCCGAGCAGCGGCCCGACCGCCGCGCCCACCGCGGCGACCGCGCTCCAGATGCCGATCGCGAGCGCCCGCTCCCGCCGGTCGGGAAAGACCTGGCGCAGGATCGACAGGGTCGCGGGCATGATCATCGCGCCGCCGACGCCGAGCAGGGCGCGCGCGCCGATGAGGAGCTGGGCGTTGTCGGCGAGCGCGGCGATCCCGGAGGCGATGCCGAAGAGTCCGTATCCGAGGAGGAGCACACGTCTGCGGCCCACCCGGTCACCCAGCGTGCCGAAGAGGATCAGCAGCGCTGCGCAGACGAGCGGGTAGACGTCGACGATCCAGAGCAGTTCTATCGCGCCGGGCTTGAGGTCCTCGGTGACGGCGGGCACCGCGACGTGCAGCACGGTGGCGTCGAGGGCCACGAGGAGCAGGCTGGCGCACAGCACCACGAGGACGACCCAGCGGTTGGCACCGGCTCCGGCCTCCCGACGGCGACGCGCGGCGGCCGTGGTCGTCCCGGACATGTACGTACCTCCCAGATGTTCCCTCGCGTTCGGCGATCCGCTGGGTGGGGACTCCCTGCGGCTGCGGTCCTGGAGGAGCGGGGTCCCGGACGCACGCATCAAAGGCGAGTGAGCGGCCAGCGTACGCGAGTTCCTGTCACATACACGTGGCAGACCTCTCACGTTCTCCTTGCCGAGCATGTGGCGTACGCCACGCCCCCTCCGGGGCACCACGCCCCGGACGGCCGCCCGGTTCCGCTCGCCGTCGATAATCGAGCCCGTGACCGATCTTGAGACGCCCCTCGCGACGCCGCCCGGCGCGAGCGCGCCACGCCGGGCCGCGCCCGCCCTCCTCGGGTACGCCGCGGTGCGGGCCCTGGGCGTCCTCACGCTCGCCCTGTGGAGCGCGGCGAACGGCAAGAGCGCCCACAAACTGCTGACGGCGCGCTGGGACTCGCTCTGGTACACCCGCGTCGCCGATCTCGGCTACGGCTACGAGGTGCGGCTGCCCAACGGCGACGTCCACTCGAACCTCGCGTTCTTCCCGCTGCTGCCCTGGCTGGAGCGGCTCGTCTCGGCGCTCACCCCTCTGTCGTACGCGGATGCCGGGCTGCTGGTCAGCACGCTGGCCTCGCTCGCCGCGGCCTGGGGGATCTTCGCCGTCGCGGACCACGTGTACGGCCCCCGCGTGGGCGTCTGCGCGACGCTGGTCTGGGCGGTGCTGCCCGTCGGCATCGTGCAGTCGATGGCGTACAGCGAGTCCCTGTTCACGGCGCTCGCCGCCTGGTCGCTCTACGCGGTGCTGACCGGCCGCTGGGTGACGGCGGGCCTGCTCGCCGCGTTCGCCGGGCTGACCCGCCCGGTGGGGGCCGCGGTGGTCGCGGCCCTGTGGGTGGCGGCCATCGCCTCGTTCGTGCGGGATCGAAGCGCGCGCCCCGCGCACGGCGCAACCGTGCTCCGACGCGCCCTCGGCATGCTTCTCGCGCCGCTCGGCGCCGCCGGGTATGTGCTCTGGGTCGGCCGTCGCACGGGCAAGGGGCCGCTCGGCTATCTCGACGTCCAGGCGGGCTGGCGCAACGGATTCGACGGCGGGTACGCGTTCGCCCGCTTCGTGGGCGACAAGTTCACGTCATTTCCGTCGGCTCTGGCCGGCGTCGGACTGATCGTCGGAGTCGCACTGGTCGTCTGGCTGTACGTGACGTGCATACGACAGGGCCAGCCGCCGGCTCTGCTGGTGTACGCGGGGATCGTCATCGCGCTCGCCCTGTGCGCGTCGAGTTACTTCGGCTCGAAACCGCGCCTCCTGCTGCCCGCTTTCCCCCTCTTGCTCCCCCTCGCGCTGGCCCTGGCCCGACTGCGTACGTCCAGGTCAGCGCTGATTCTCGGTGGTGTGGCGACGGCCTCCGCGCTCTACGGGGCGTTCTGGCTGAACGGCTCCGGTCCGCCATGATCCACCCGTTGACGCTCGGTGAGCGGCCGGAGAATTCCACCCCAGGATTCGGTGAACGAATTCAAAAGTGGCATAAAACAGAAGCCCGAGCCGATCAATGGAATTGAAGGATCGGGGCGCCGATGATTAGAGAATCATTGGAATTAAACACCGCCCTGAGAGGAATCCCACATCACATCGTCATCACAAAGCGAGTGATTCGGCCTGGAACGCAGCTCACTCGCTGTAACGTCGATTGAGTGCGTACCGAACGAAACCTCACCCGTCTGGACCGGGTCTTCGCCCGGTTGGACCGTGAGCCGGAACGGCCGGCGAACATCGATGTGCCGAAGATGAGCAGGCACAGGGTTGTGCTCTTCGGAGCCACCCTGGCCTTCTACGTGGCCATCGTGTGGGCCGTTGCGATCACATCGTGGCTGGTCCGGTTCGACTGGCAGGTCATGTTCTTCCGGCCCTATCAGCAGTGGCCGGAGATCCACGCGTTCCTCGACTACTACGTGGTGCTGGGCCAGCGCGGCCCCACCGCCGTGATGGTCGCCGCGTGGCTCGGCTGGCGCTCCTGGCGGCAGCACACCTTGCGCCCGCTGCTCACGCTGGGCGCCTCGCTGCTGCTGCTCAACATCACGGTCGGCGCCGCGAAGCTCGGCATGGGCCGTCTCGGCCCGCACTACGCCATCACGATCGGCTCGAACGAGATGGGGCTCGGCGGCGATATATTCCCTTCGGGCCACACCGCGAACGCCGTCGTGACCTGGGGAATCCTGGCCTATCTGGCCTCCACCCCGCGGGCGAGGCGCTGGCTGTCGGCGCTGTCCGCCGTGACCTCGCTCGGCGTCGGTCTCACCACCGTCTACCTCGGTACGCACTGGCTGAGCGATGTGCTGCTGGGCTGGGCCGCCGGTCTGCTGATCCTGCTGGCGCTGCCGTGGTGCGAGCCGCTGATCGCCCGCGCCGAGACCGGACTGTTCACCCTGCGCGACGCCTGGCGCGGCCGTGCGCTGCCCGTCCCGGCCGAGGCTCCGGTCGGCACCCCGGTCGGTGCACCCGTGCTGGTCAAGCAGTCGGTCCCGGTGGACGACGAGGTTCCGGCGCGTGCGGCGGTGGCCACCGGCCGCCCGCCCCGGGCGCCGGTCTACCTGGCACCGGGACCGCACACGACCCGCTCGGAGCGCACCCCGGTCACCCCGGTCGGCAGCCGCCGTCCACCGCACTCGGACCGCGCGGCGCGCACCGCCGCGACGACATCCGCCCGGCCGCTGACAGGCGGATGAGGCGCAACGGACCGATCATGGAGAACAGCGGGGCCGGTACGCACAACCTCCCCGCACGGCGAAGGCCCCCGGCTCGTGAGCCGGGGGCCTTCGCGCATTCCGTGGATTCGGCCCTCCGGCCTCCGTGGATTCGGCCTCCGTGGCCTCAGCCCTTCCAGCAGCGGGTCACCCGGCCGTCGGTGACCTCGAAGTTCAGCCGGCCCGCGCGGTACTCCATGGTGATGATCGCGCCGGGTGGCAGCGAGCGCACCGTGGACCAGCCGTGCTCCCGGGCGCGGTGCTCGGCGTTCCTCGCCTCCAGGCCGACATAGGCCTGCGGACTGTCCTGGGGCTCTGCGGGCGGGGTGGGAATGGGTGCCATGACCGCCACGTTAGGCGGCCGGCCTCGGCGGGGGAAGTCCGGGCCGGAGACCATGCGTCACCGGTGCCCCTCCGGTCACGCTTCTGTCACAGGATCACGACACGCGTTTCGGCCGAACTCCGTCACACGTACGAGGGGTTCCGTACGTGTCCCGCACGCCTTCGAACGTAATTCGGGACTACCTTGACGCCGTCCCGAATAACCCAATGGAAAGTGCGGAGTCCCCCGTCGAGATCGCGTGGGGCGAAGCATTTCCATTCCGATTCCGGGGCATGTCGCGGAAGCTGACACCGCATAGGAAATGCACGGTTCCAGCACAGAACCCCCGCACACCCTCTGTCGGAGCGCGGAGCGACGCGAGCACCACGGCGTGAGCTTCAGTCAGGCCCACGGCGCGACGGCGAAGGGGCGAGCAATGGGCACGGACACCGCGCAGGCGACGGCGCGACCCGTACACAGGAGGCAGCGGCCGGGACGGCTCGCCGTGGACTGGCTCACCACGACGGATCACAAGAAGATCGGCCACCTCTACCTGATCACGTCCTTCGCCTTCTTCCTCATCGGCGGTCTGATGGCGCTGGTGATGCGCGCCGAACTCGCCCGGCCCGGTCTGCAGATCGTGGACAACAACCAGTTCAACCAGTTGTTCACCCTGCACGGCACGATCATGCTGCTGCTGTTCGCCACCCCGACCTTCGCCGGGTTCGCCAACGAGATCATGCCGCTGCAGATCGGCTCCCCGGACGTCGCCTTCCCCCGCCTGAACATGCTGTCGTACTGGTTCTTCCTCTTCGGCGGCCTGATCGTCCTCGGCTCGCTGATGGTGCCCGACGGGCCCGCCTCCTTCGGCTGGTTCGCCTATGCCCCGCTCAACAGCCTGGAGCGCTCGCCGAACATCGGCGCCGACATGTGGATCATGGGCCTGGCGCTGACGGGCTTCGGCACGATCCTCGGCGCGGTGAACTTCATCACGACCATCGTCGGGATGCGGGCCCCCGGCATGACGATGTTCCGGCTGCCGATCTTCACCTGGAACATCCTCTTCACCTCGATCCTCGTCCTCTTCGCGTTCCCGGTGCTCGCGGCGGCGCTGCTGGTCCTGGAGGCGGACCGGCGCTTCGGGTCGGTGGTGTTCGAGGCGGCCAACGGCGGCGCGCTGCTGTGGCAGCACCTGTTCTGGTTCTTCGGGCATCCCGAGGTCTACATCATCGCGTTGCCGTTCTTCGGGATCATCACGGAGATCCTGCCGGTCTTCAGCAGGAAGCCGGTCTTCGGCTATCTGACACTGGTCGCCGCGACGATGGCCATCACCGGTCTGTCGATCGTGGTGTGGGCGCACCACATGTTCGCGACGGGCGCGGTGCTGCTGCCGTACTTCTCCTTCATGTCGTTCATGATCGCGGTGCCCACGGGGGTGAAGTTCTTCAACTGGAGCGGGACGATGATCAAGGGCTCGCTCTCCTTCGAGACGCCCATGCTGTGGGCCATCGGCTTCCTGGTGTCGTTCCTGTTCGGCGGTCTGACCGGAGTGATCCTGGCCTCGCCGCCGATGGACTTCGAGGTCACCGACTCGTATTTCGTGGTCGCGCACTTCCACTACGTCGTCTTCGGCACCGTCGTCTTCGCGACCTTCGGCGGCTTCTACTTCTGGTGGCCCAAGTTCACCGGCAAGATGCTCGACGAACGGCTCGGCAAGATCCATTTCTGGACGCTCTTCGTCGGCTTCCACACGACGTTCCTGGTGCAGCACTGGCTGGGTGCCGAGGGCATGCCGCGCCGGTACGCGGACTATCTGGCCGCCGACGGCTTCACGGCGCTCAACACCGTCTCGACGATCGGCGCGTTTCTGCTGGGCATGTCGACGCTGCCGTTCCTCTACAACGTCTGGAAGACGTCCAAGTACGGCACGAAGGTCGAGGTGGACGATCCCTGGGGCTTCGGCCGCTCCCTGGAGTGGGCGACCTCGTGCCCGCCGCCCCGGCACAACTTCGTCACGCTGCCCCGGATCCGCTCCGAGAGCCCGGCGTTCGACCTGCATCATCCCCAGTACGGGTCGATCGCTCAGGAGGCCGCTCCAGCGCCCGGGACAGCCGGTTCCGGGCCGTCCTGATCGCCTCGGTGAGTTCGGCCGGCTCCAGGACCTCGAACTCGAAGCCCATCAGCATCACGTGAATCACCATCACGTCGAGGCTCGCGGCGCCGGTGCGCAGGACGCAGCTGTCCTCCCCGGAGGCTTCCAGCGTTCCCGCCGAGGGGGAGATCCGCTCGGCCGCCTCTTCCAGGGGCACGAAGAGCCGGACGACCGCCTGCGAGGCGTACGCGCGCGTGGAGACCCCTTTGGAGACGTACGCCGCCAGATCCTCGGCCGGTGGCGTACGGGGGGTGAAGCGGGGTCCGTGCGGAGGCCTGGGGGTGATGCGGTCGGCCCGGAACGTGCGCCAGTCGTCGCGGTCGACGTCCCAGGCGACCAGGTACCAGCGGTGCTCGGTGCACACCAGGCGGTGCGGTTCGACGGTCCGGCGGGTCGGGGAGCCGCCGTGGTCGCGGTACTCGAAGCGCAGCCGTTCACCGTCGCGGCAGGCGTTGGCGAGTTCCGTGAGCACGCCCGGGTCCACGGCGGACGGCTGGGGGCCGCGCAGCATCGGCACGGTGAAGGCGTTGAGGGCGCTCACGCGGCGGCGCAGTCGGCTCGGCAGTACCTGTTCGAGCTTGGCGAGGGCGCGCACCGAGGTCTCGCCGATGCCCTCGATGCCCTGCCCGGCGGCCGTGCGCAGCCCGACCGCGACGGCCACCGCCTCGTCGTCGTCCAGCAGCAGCGGCGGCAGCTCGGCTCCCGCGCCGAGTTGGTAGCCGCCTCCCGTGCCCGGGCTGGCGTTGACGGGATAGCCCAGCTCGCGCAGCCGGTCCACATCGCGGCGGATCGTGCGGGGCGTCACGCCCAGACGGCCCGCCAGATCGGCCCCGGACCATTCGCGGTGGGCCTGGAGGAGTGAGAGCAACCGCAGCAGTCGTGCCGATGTCTCCAACATGGCGTCGAGTCTGCCAGCCCTTGCGGACAACCACTGTCCGCAAGGTGCTCCCGGGCGCCGGGCGCGGTCACCGGGCCGCGGTGACCGTCACGGACAGGTCGTTGTCCCGCGTGTAGTAGGGCCCGGCCTCCACCGGGCCGTACAGGGTCTTCACCGGCACCCTCGGGTGGATGAGGACGGGGCGCTTGTCGGCGATGTCGTCGAGCAGCCGCGCGACCCGTACCCGGGGCCCGCCCTCCCCCGCCGGGCGCAGCCAGAGGTCCCAGACGCCGGGCCGCAGGGCGCCGTATACCACCGTGAAGCCGAACTCCGCCTGCTCCACGGCCACTTCCGCGCGGATCGGCGGACCCGCCGTGTCCCGGTGGCAGACCTCGGCATGCGCGTCCGGCGCGAGGGGGATGCCGTACACCCGGCCTCGTACGCCCAGTCCCCGCTCTCCCCGGTACAGCTCGACGGCCTCCGCGTGCGGGGCCCGCAGCCAGCTGCGCACGGAGAGGTTGCCGTGCCGGGTCGCGTACGGGATGCGCACGGCGACATGGCCGAGGGAGCCGCTGGGGACCCGGGCGACGAGCGAGCGCAGGTCGTTGGCGCCCGGGGTCAGTCGTCGCGGCTCGCCTCCCGCGACCTGGGCGTAGGCGTCCCGGCGGCCCTCGGGCAGGGCGACGCCGCTGGGCAGCGCGGCGCGCAGCCGGCCGTCCCCGGTGGGGGTCAGCGGCAGGCTGACCTCCTCGTGGCCCTCGCGGCGGCGCAGCACCAGGAGCGCGGCACCCGGCTCGCCGGTCTCGGTGACGTCGAAGGTCAGTCCGCCCGCGGAGTCGGCGATGCAGTCGGCGCACGGGGGCACGGCGGTGCCCGGGTCGGCGCGGTGCCGAGCGGTCCGCGGGACCGGCGTCATCATGCGGGCGCCCTTTCGTACGGGGCGGCACCACCGGGTCCTCCGTCGGATCCGCCTCCTGTCGGGACAGACCCCAGGCCCGGGTGAATGGTTGCTTCTCATGCGCACATCAGGGCGCGCAGGACCGCCGAGGCGCGTCAGGGCTCGTACGACAGTTGCGGCACGTCGAAGCAGTCGCTGTTCATGTCGCCCTGGGAGACCCAGCCCCTGCTGTCCTCCCAGCGGGCCACCGAGACGCAGGTCCGGCGGGTCTTCGGGGGTGTGGGCAGGCGCTCGGAGGAGACGGGGATCAGCAGGCCGTCGGCGGTGTACGGGACGCCGCGGTTCATGAAGCGGTCGACACACGCGCGTGTGACGCCCGTTTTCGCGCAGGACTTCGCGGCGTCCGTGAACCACATCGCGGCCGCCCAGCCCTCCAGCTGCCACTGGGAGTGAGTCGGCAGGCCCTTGGTGGCGTCCCGGAACGCGCGGACGGCGGCGTCGGAGGTGTCCTCGTAGTTCCGGCTGGATCCGGTCACCCACAGGGCGTTGCGGCAGCGCGGGGCGTCCTTGTAGTCCTCGGGGACGGTGGAGGTCCAGTTCTGCACGTTGGTGACCTTGGCGATGACCTTGGCGCCGACGTCGTCCATCGCCTTGCACAGCTGGGCGTTTCCGTGCGTGTCGAGGGCGTCGAAGACGAGGTCGGCGCCCTGGTCCTTCAGATCGGCCGCGGCGGCGCGGAAGTTGGGCAGCGCGAAGTCGACCTGTTCGGTGACCACCTGGTAGCCCTCGGCCTTCAGACCCCGGGTGACGAGCCGGGCGTACGCGGCCGACGCGGACTGGTTGTAGGAGATCACGGCGGCCGTACGGGCGCCCTGGACGCGCTTGAAGTAGCGGTAGACCTCGGTACCGCCGTACAGCTTCCCGCCCCAGCCCGGTGTTCCCCCGCGGGGCGCGAGGCTGCCGTAGATCCCGTAGAGGTGCGGATAGGTGTCGTAGGCCGCGCCGATGGGCTGTCCGCCGATGTCGGGCACCCCCGCGGCGGACACCCGGGAGGCGCCCGCGTAGTCGAGGGCGGTGGTGGCGACGAGGGCGACGACCTTGTCCTCGTCGATGAGCCGGTGCACGCACTCGTTGTCGCCCACGCCGCTGCCGCCGTCGTCGCAGGTGCGCACCTCGACCGGGCGGCCGCCGATGCCCCCGCGCGCGTTGAGGCGGTCGAAGTAGGCCTTGGCCCCGTCGCGCGGGCCGGTGAAGGCGGAGCCGCCGACGGGGCTGGTGGCGCTGGTGACGATGCCGACCCGGAGCGGGGCGGTGCCCTGCGGGGCGGGCGTGGTCCGGTGCTCGAAGTCGCTCTCGGGCAGACGGCTGCCGCAGGCCGCCGTGCCCAGGACGAGCGCCGTGCCCAGCAGGAGCGGCAGGCCCGCGGCGAGGACTCCTTCGGGAACACCCCTGGGGCGCACGGCGGGTCAGCAGCCGGCCGGGGTCGCGGATCCGTCGCCGCTCAGCGCGACCAGTGCGCAGAGGGTGTTGTCGGGCACCTTCCAGGTGCCGTTCTCGTAGACGGCCGTCCCGGAGGCGTTCGGCAGGGCGGTCGCGCCCTTCAGGGTCAGCGCGTACGTCACCTCGGCCTCGGCCGGCGCGGTGAACACGACCTTCTGGACCTGGGCCGCGACCTGCTGACCACGCTTGTCGCCGCTGAAGCCCTGGACGACCGCGGTCATCCTGTCGCCGTTCTCCAGGTAGTTCAGTTTGTCCTTGACGGGGACGGACGGGGAGAAGAACGTCTCCCAGTTCCGCCTGACCTGGTTCTCGGCCGCCGCCGGATCGTCCGGGCCGGTCGGGCTGGGCGGCGCGCTGCTGGGCCGCTCCACGGTGGGGGTGGGCGGAGGGGTCGAACTCCCGCCGCCGCTGCTGTCGCCGCACGCCGTGAGGGCCCCGGCGAGGACGAGCACGACCAGCGCCGCCACCCCCCGGCCGTTGTCCCGCCTGAGGTCGCTCCCGAGAACCATGCTGGCTCACCACCGGGTGTCGGTCCGGGCCGACCGCGCCCGGAGCTTTCAGGGTCAGCTTCCAGAAGGCATAGTGCAAGTCCATTGGCGGACTTGGAAGACAGACAGCCACACGACGTCTGGGAGCCAGGATGCGGACACCTCGACTGCGGACCGTGCACCCCGTCCTGTGGGCCGGGTGCGCCGCGCTCGCCGCCGGGGCGGTGCTGTGCGTCATCGGCTGGTACGGCGTCTCGGGCGAGCGGTACGCGGAACGGCAGTTGCCCTACCTGGCGTCCTGCACGATTCCCGGGGCCGCGCTGATCGTCGCGGGCGCGGTGCTGCTCACGCACGGCAGGAACGCCCTGGCGGCGGCGCGCGTCGAGGAGTTGTACGGGCTGCTGGTGGCGACGGAGCCCGCCGACGCGCAGCGGTCCGAACAGGCCGCCGTGGCGCCCCTCGCCGTCAGCGGGGAACTGCTGATGGTCCCCGGGGGCACGCTGTGGCACCGCGCGGACTGCCCGCTGGTCGCGGGGAAGCCGGCCGCCGTGCCGGTGGACTCGCGGGTGCTGGCGAGCGGGGAGCTGGGCCCGTGCCCGATCTGTGAGCCGCCCGCGGCCGAGCGGTCGCCCGCGCCGGAGCGGTGATGAGCGGCTCCCTGACCTACGACCTCACGCTGGCCGGGCTCTCGGTCGGCGGCGCGGCGGCGCTCACCGGGATCGGGCTGGTCGTCACCCACCGGGCGACCGGGGTGCTGAACTTCGCGCACGGCGCGATCGCGATGGTGTGCGCGTATCTGCTGCGGCAGTTCACGGTGGTGTGGGGCTGGCCGCTCGCGCTCGGTGCCGCGGTGACGCTGCTGCTGGTGGCCCCCGCGATCGGCGTGGCCCTGGAACGGTTCGTCTTCCGCCCCCTGTCCGTCCTCGGCGGCGACCCGGCGCAGACGCTGGTCGCGTCTCTCGGCGTCTTCGTGCTGCTGGTCGGCGGGGCCGCGCTGGTGTGGGGCACCGGGGCACGCGCGGACGCGCCGACGCTGGTGTCGGCGGACCCGTGGGGACAGTTGGCGGTCGCCCTCGCGCTGGCGGTCGGGGTGGGGGGCGTGACGCGCTGGACGCGTTTCGGCACGGAACTGCGGGCTGTCGTCGACGACCGCTCGCTCGCCGTGCTCGGCGGCATCGACGCGGACCGGGTGGCCGCCGCGGGCTGGGCGTTCGGCTCCTTCACGGCGGGCCTGACGGGCGTGCTCCTGGCGCCGTACGTACGACTCGATCCGTACGGCATGCCGTTGCTCGTCATGGAAGTGATGGCGGTGGCCGTCGCCGCCCGGATGCGCAGCCTCCCGGTGGCCGTCGTGGTGGCGCTGGGTCTCGGGGTCGCGCAGAGTCAGCTGACGCGGCTGCATCCGGCGGGCTGGGCGGAGCCGCTGCTCCAGGCGGTGGGCGCGAACCTGTTCGTGGTGGCCCTGTTGGTCGCGGCGCTCGTCCTGCCGGGGATCGGCGACCGGGACGCCCTGCCGCGTACGGCGACGACCCGGGCGGCGACGCCCCCGGGCGCGTGGATCGTCGCGGTCGTCCTGTTCCTGCTGCCGCTCGGCCTCGCGGGCTCGGACCTGCACACGTCGGTGCAGGTGCCCGCGCTGGGTGTGGTGCTCCTGTCCCTGGTCGTGGTGACCGGCCGAGGCGGTCAGATCTCCCTCGGGCAAGCGGCGTACGCGGGTCTGGGCGCGCTCTTCACCGCGCTGCTGGCCGCCGGCCGCTTCCCCGGACTGCCCCGTCTGCCCGAACTGGCCGCGCTGGCGGTGGCGGTGGTGCTGGTCGCCCCGCTCGGGGTCCTGACCGGCTGGCCGGCGATCAGCCGCCACGGCCTGGCGCTGGCCCTGGCGACGTTCGCCGTGGGGGTGGGCGTCAGCCGTTTCGTCTTCGCTCAGCCCTACGCGACTTCGGGGCTGTCCCTGGACCGCCCGGCGGGCTTCGACGGCGACCGCGCGTACTACGTGCTCGAACTGGGGCTGCTGGCAGCCGCGTTGCTGGCGACGGGGGCGCTGCGCCGGGGCCGTACGGGCCGCGCCCTGGCCGCGATGCGCGACCACGCGTCGGGCGCCTCGGCGGTGGGCGTACGGGTCCCCTCGCTGAAGCTGACGGCCTTCGTGGCGGGCGCCGCCCTGGCCGCGCTGGGTGGGGGGATGCTCGGCATGGGTCTGCGCGCCTTCGACGCGACGGCGTACGACCCGGTGCGCGGGTTGCTCTGGTTCGCGGCGGTCGTGGTCCTCGGCGCCGACAGCGCCCTCGGCGCGCTGGCCGCGGCGGCGTTGCTGGTGGGGCTCGACGCGGGGGCGCGCGGCGGGGTCGCCGCGGCGCTGATCGGGGTGCTCGCGGTACTCGTCGGCCGGTTCCCCGGTGGCCCGTACGAGGCCCTGCGCACGGCGACGTCCCGGCTCCGGCCACGCCGCCGGGCGACGCCGACCCCGCTGGGGGCGCGGGTGCGGCGACGACTGCGGTCGGTGGAGACGGGGCCCACCGACCAACCGCCCGTCGGCGAACGGCCCGTCGGCGAACGGCCGGACGGCACCGGACCGGAACCCGCCATACCCCGGCGGGGCACGACATCCCGCCGGCCGGACACCCCGCACACTCCTGCCGTGCCGGCCCCCGCATCGCTGCTCGCCCGAGGTATACGGGTCGCCTACGACGGTTTCACCGCGCTCGACGGAGTCGATCTCGAGGTCCGGCCCGGGTGGGTCACCGCTGTCGTGGGGCCCAACGGGGCCGGCAAGAGCACCCTGTTCCACTGCCTCGCCGGTACGCTGCGCCCGTCGCACGGCCGGGTGCTGTTCGGCGAGCAGGACATCACCCGTCTCGCCGCGCACGCCCGGACCCGGCTCGGCATCGCGCGGACCTTCCAGCAGCTGGCGGTCTTCCCCTCGTTGACGGTGGCCGAGAACGTGCAAGTGGGGGCGGAGCAGGGCCGGATCGCCGATCCCGCCGCGGCGGAACGTGCGTTGCGGCTGTTCGGGCTGGACGGCCCGGTCCGCGTGCTGCCCGCCGAGGGCCTGCCGACCGGGACGCTCAGACGCGTGGAGCTGGCGCGGGCCCTCGCGGGAAGTCCGCACGTGCTGCTGCTCGACGAGCCCGCCGCGGGCCTGGACACCGCCGAAGTGACCGCGCTGGCCCGGGTGCTGCGCGCACTCGCCGCGGACGGCACGGCCCTGCTGGTCGTCGAGCACGACCTCGATCTGGTCGCCGACCTCGCCGACGTCGTCCATGTCATGACCGCCGGACGCGTCGTCACCTCCGGCCCCGCCCGCCACGTACTGGAGCGGGGGCGCGGATGAACATCTCGCTGCGCCACGCGCGCGTGCGCTACGGCCCCCTGGAGGCCCTGCACGGCGTGACCCTGGTCGCGCCCGGCCCCGGCCTCACCGTGCTGCTCGGCCGCAACGGCTCGGGCCGTACGACCGCCCTGCGCGCCCTCGCGGGAACCGTGCCGCTGTCCGACGGCACGGTCGTCTGGGACGGGGTGGACGTGACCCGGCTGGCCGCCTTCGAACGGGCCCGGCGCGGGTTGTGCCTGGTCCCGGAGCGCCGGGCCGTCTTCGGCTCGCTCACGGTCCGCGAGCACCTGATGCTGGCCGCGCCCGATTTCGCTCCCGCCCTCGACGCGTACCCGCAGTTGGAGCCTCTCCTCCCGCGCCGCGCCGGCACCCTCTCCGGGGGCGAGCAGCGCATGCTCGCCCTCTCCCGCGCCCTGCTGGCACGCGCGCGCGTGGTGCTCGTCGACGAGCCCGCGCAGGGCATGTCACCGGCGGTCGCGGCCCGCACGTACGAACTCCTCGGCGGCCTCGACGCGTGCGTGGTGGTCGCCGAGCAGCGGCTGCCGCCCGGTCTGCGCGAACGGGCGGGCCGGACGACCTACGTCCATGAACTGAGCCGGGGCTCGGTCGCGTTCAGCGGAGAGGCGGCCGAAGTGCGCCGCCGGGAGACCTAGAACGTCCGACCGGGGTTCATCACACGTGTGCGGCCCCGGAGTTTGTACCTCTTGGCACAGACGGGCCAGGCGCCCCACCCCTGGACGCGCACCACCCGCTTGGCGACCTTGATCTGCTCCTTCCGCCGGGCCAGGTCCGCACGCGGGGCGTACGCCCGGCCGCCGAACGCCACCCAGGTGGCCTGCCTGAACTGCAGTCCTCCGTAGTGGTGGTTTCCGGTGTTCGCGTGCCAGTGCCCGCCGCTCTCGCACTTGGCGAGGCAGCCCCAGGGCCATTGGTCCCGAGCACAGTTGTACGACGCCCGCCCCGCCGGCTGGCCGGAGAACGGGGACAACGGGGACAACGGGGACGGGGACGCGACGGCCGCCCTCGCGGGAACGAGGACGGCCAGGGTGGCAGCGACGACGGTCGCGGCCACGTACCGCTTGCGCTTGTTCAACAGGGGCGACGGCGTCGGATAGAGGTGCATCGGGTCACGCTAAGCAGCACACCGGGCGCGTCCGCCCCGCCGCGCCCGGGGCCCCACCCGGTCGGAGGACCGGGGCGGGGCGGCGGGGTGGAACCGGGGCTCAGAGGTCGAGCCGCTGGCCGGGCATGATCAGGTCGGGGTCACCGCCGATGACCGCCCGGTTGGCGGCGTAGATCTTCCGCCAGGTCGTTCCGTGCCGCTCCGCGATGCCGCTCAGGGTGTCGCCGCCTCGGACGGTGTAGTCGCCGCGGGACGCCGCGCGGTTCGTGTGGCCGGATGCGCGCGCCGGGGCCTCGGACGCCTGCGCGGGGGCCGACTTGGTCGTCGACTCGGTGGGAGCCGACTTGGAGGCCGACTTCGACGTCGACTTGGGGGCCGACTTCGTGGTGGCCGACCCTCCGGACGACCCGGCGCCCGAGGACGCGGGTGCGTTGCCGTACGCTCCGGCCCGCGCCGAACAGGTGGGCCAGGCGCCCCATCCCTGTGCGTTCTGGACCTTGGTGGCAACGGCTATCTGGGCGGCCTTGGAGGCCTTGTCGGCGGTCGACGCGTAGGCCGAACCGCCGTAGGCCCGCCAGGTGCCGGCGGAGAACTGCAGTCCTCCGTAGTAGCCGTTGCCGGTGTTGATGTGCCAGTTTCCGCCGCTCTCGCACTTGGCGATGCGGTCCCACACTCCGCTGTCGGCCGCGGCGGCGTTGCCGGTCGCGGCGAGCAGTCCGAGCGGGGCGAGCAGAGCCGCCCCGGCCAGAACCGCCGTCGTACGCGTCGTACGAACCTTACGAGTGTTATCGGCACATGCGGACATGTAGTTCCCTCTCGAAACACCCGGGATCCCCCAAGGCGGGGCGCGACTTCCTGCGCGTAGGACGCGGTCGTCGTGCTCCGCCCCGTCCGCCGGAGGTGGTGCTGCGAACCAGTCGTACGGTTCGGCCGGCGGACGTACCCGAGCGGTGCTCTGTGCACACGGCCGAGAAATCTATGGAGGTGGTCGCCCCGATATCAACCAACTCCATGTCATTCGAGGCCAGTTCACAGTTACCGCAGGTATCAGCGATTTTCGGCCACCCACTTCATAGGCTGATTTCAGGATTTGTCGACCGGCCACTCAAGTGACCTGTGACCCACTTCACGGAACCAACTTCCTTGAATGGACACGAAGTTGGCTCGGAGTAACAGATTCCGCACAAGGGATCACCCTGCGCGTCGGATGGTTCGATTCCGTTCGCTCCCGGGCGTGACTCCGGCCACAGATCGCCCGTTGTCATCTTCATGAGCCGGGACCCCCGGATTCATGGGCCGGGAGCCACCCGGCATCGCCACGTACCGCATCCCGAGGAGCCACCCGTGCCGCGCATGCTCGACGTCAGCGACGACGTACGCGCCGAGATCGGCGACGAAGAAGCCGACCGGCTGCTCGCCGGAGAGAACGCCCCGGGCAGTTACGACTGCACGTCCTGCCGCACCCCGGGCGACTCGGAACAGGAGCGCACCAGCACCGTCCTGTTCATCGGCGACGAGACCGCCGTCCTCGCCTTCGCCCACGCCACCTGTCTGCCCTCACAGGTCGTCCAGGTCACCGAGGAGCAACTCCAGGGCGCCGTCCGCTCGATCAACCCCGAGGGCGTGCCCGCCCAGGCCGCGCCCGAGCAGGCCGTGCTCGGCGTGACCAGCGGACTCATCCTGATCAGCGGCGAGTTGCACCCCGCGCTCGTCGTCGAGCCGACGGGGCCCATCGTGCGGCCCGGCTCGACGGACATCGGTGACGACTTCCTGCCGCTCCTCATCGAACAGGGGTTCATGCCGGTGACCGAGCTGAGCTCGGTGCCGCCGGTGCTGCACGGGTGGTCCGTGCTGCTCGCCATGGGGCAGCTGCACGCCGTGCTCCAGCCGGGCACCGGGGGCGGGTCGCCCGTCGCCTGGTGGCAGGCGCACCAGGCGCTCCAGGTCGCCGAGAGCTGGCGGGCCGCCGCCAACAAGCACCAGCAGGTGCTGCTGTTCGCGGCGCCGGTCGGGTCGATCGGGCGGCAGCCGCGGGAGGATCTGCTGCGGGACGCGCTGGACAAGGCGGCGGCGAACGGGAAGTTGGTGGCTGCCGCGATGCCGCTCGCCGGAACGTGAGCGTTCCACTGGGTTGAGCCGGGTGCGGGGGTGCGTTGTCGGCCGCGGGTCGTGTGTGGCTGAGCGCGCGGTTCCCCGCGCCCCTGGAAGAGGGGGCTGCGCGTGCGTTGTCGGCTGCGGGCCGTATGCGGCTGAGCGCGCAGTTCCCCGCGCCCCTGGAGGGCTTGCGCCCCTGACGGGGTGGCTCAAGCAAAGGTGTGACCGCATCTGTTGGGCTGTGGGGTCGTTGGCACATACGTGCACACCTACGACGCCCCCCGCCGCCAGCCCTTCCAGCAGATCCCGGCCGCGCGATCGGCTCAGGATCCTCCGCGCGGCCCATCGGCCACGCCGATCTATGACGCGCTCTACGCCGAGTGGGTCAGATCCTTCAGGGCCCTGCCCGGCGACCGTCACGGCGAGGACGAGCTCGGCTTCACGGCCTTCGGGATCCTGACGCAGGGTTCCAGCGCGTACGGCGGATCCTCGTACCCCTCGTCGTACAGCTCCTACAGCGCGGGGGCGTACTCCGCGCGCAACGGCGGCTCCCAGCACGGTCACGGCGCGTCGACGACCGGCGTCTGGCAGCCGGTGGCGCGCCAGCACGGTACGGGACTGCACCACATCCCGGCCGCGCTGCCGCCCGCGCCCCGCAGGGGGCTGTGAGCAGAAACGGTTGAACAGGTGAGGGGCGGGGGCCCGGGGGGCCCCCCCGCCCCAGTCGCTACGTGACATGGTCTTTGGGCCGGCCGTGTAGCGCACCCCGAACGAGG
>NZ_JBHVST010000118.1:0-31895 GCF_042885015.1 Streptomyces sp. NPDC058086
GACCAGGTACGACAAGCTCGCCGTCCGCTACGAGTCGACCGTCCAGCTCACCCTCATACGACAGGCGCTGTGACCACATCTCAAACACGTCCTAGTAGTGCTTCGATCGCCTCTGACCCGCCCTACCGCCGAGACCGTGGTGCGCCGGAGGTTCGTCCCACGGTCTCACTCAGCCGGTGGCTGGATGTAGTCCTCCAGGCGCGCCACAGCGAATCCCTGCTTCTGGATGCGCTTGAGCAGGTTGCCGAACATCTCCGTCATCGTGGTGCCCTTGAGTTCCTTGGGTCCGCGGAAGTGGGCGAGGATGATGTCGCCGGGGCGCAGCTTCTTGTCGGCTTCCTGATACCGCATGGTGCTGATCTGCATGGATTCCTGCCACCGGACGATGGCCCGGGGCCCGCATTCCCCCACCGCGGTCTTGGTGTCGCTGTTGTATGCGCCGTAGGGCGGGCGGAACAGCAGCGGTGCGGTGCGGTACTGCTGGGTGAGGATTTTCTGGTCGCCGCACACTTCTTCCTTCTGGCGGGCCAACGGGACGGTGTTCATCGCGGGGTGGTGCAGGGTGTGGTTCTGGATGTGGTTGCCCATCGCCTGCAGTGGTTTGAAGTACCCGTAGTCCGACTTGATGGTGTCGTTCATGAGGAACATCGTGATCGGAATCTTCAAGTCCCTCATCATCTCGATGAACTTGGGGTCCTTCTCCGCTCCGTCGTCGACCGTGATGAAGACGACCTTCTGCGAGGTCGGTACGTGCTCGAAGACCGGGACGGTTCCGTTAGCGGAGAGTTTGACGGGTTTGTCGGCCGGGGGTTTCGGGGGCACGGGCAGCGGCGTGAGACCCCACTTCTGCCACGTCGTGGCGCTCGGTGCGGTGCTGGGGGCCGCCTGCGGCGAGGTGGCGGTCGGACCGGTTGCGCTGCCACCCCCTGCACTGCAGCCGCCGGCCGCCATGATCGTCACGACCCCGCCCGCTAGCACCCCGTGGAACCCGCTCGGCCTGTTGTGCCGCTTCACCGCACCGGTCTTCCGTAAGTGCCGTGCCGTCCTTGCCTCTGCTGGGAAAGGTACCCGGGCACGCGGGAGAGGGCGTTCATTGACCAGGCCGAGTACGCCGGCGCGCCAGTTCTCGGTGAACAGCAACTCCTCGATCGCGCTTCCGGCACGATGCCATCGGTCGAGGTGGCGACCTCTTTCATGCTCATTTCGATGCCGAGTTCGGCGAGCGCGGCCCGCTGCGGCTCAGTGCGCTTGCCCCGGCGACTCTTTGGTGTTGCTCATGAACACGCCCCGCTCTGCGATCACCGGCTGTGGCTCGCGTAAGGGGTCGTATTCCCTTCGGCGGTTACCACGGTCCGGCGGCGCGCCGGTCGCCTGTAGCCCGCGGCACGATTCGGCCGTCGTCGAAACGAGCCCTGTTCTCGTTCCCGGCCGCCCAGAATGCGGAGCAGTCGAGCGAAGGAGGACCTCATGTGTGTGCGTATGCGGGCGACGGCCGTGCTGTTCGTGGCGGCTGCGGTGGTGGGAGCCGTTGACCCGGCCGCGTCGGCGCTCCCTGCTCCCTGCTCCCTGGGAGACGAGCAGCGTGCATCATCCTGTGCACGCGCAGGGCTACCAGGTCTCCTCTGATCACCCCTCCGGCGCCGTCACCGTCATGTGCCCGGGCGGCTGCTACCAGTAGAGACTCGTCCGCTTTCCCTGTGTCCTGGTCGATGAGGCAGCAGGGAGCGTCCTTGGCCGATGGGCGTGCGGGCAGTGAGAGGCCCTGGCTGGATGCGGGAGACCAGCGAGGGCTTCAGCCAGACGATTGTCCCCATGGGCTGGAGGTGAGGCCCGGGGACACCGCCCCCTCCGCAGGCACAGATGAATGCGCAACCACCCCTGTGCTTGTTCCATCTTTGGCATCGGGCACTGTGCGAGGGGGGCGGCCAGCGGCTTCGGCCGTTGCCCTGCGTACCCTGACGGCGCTCTTCGCACCGCGTGCATGCTCCCGCGCGCGGTGCCCGGCCCGGTGTGGCGGTGCAACGGCTGGGCAGCATCTGCTCGGCCATTGCCCGTCTGTGAGGGGTCGTCATGCGCTCCAGCTTCCGCGCCGCGTCGTCCGTCATGCTTGCCGGGTTGTTCCTGGCGGGCTGTTCTTCTGCTCCGACGGTGTCCCCCGCCATATCGTCGGCGCCGTCGTCGGGATCGGGCGCGCGGGGCGGTGAGGGACCTGGGCGGGCGATCGCGGTCGGCGCCGGCCCGCAGAGCACGTACACCGTGCAGAAGCAGCCCCCGGCGGGCAGTTGCCACTTTCGGTACGAGAAAGGGGAGCCGCTGGAGGATCCGGCGTGCACACCGGGCGCGGTCTCCCCGGCGGTCACGCAGGCGAATCTGAAGTCGACGATCTGCCGCAAGGGCGGCTACACCTCCGGCATCCGGCCTTCCACCTCCGTCACGAGCAAGGAGAAGGCGCTGAGCGCGGCCTCGTACGGCTACAAGGGCCCCATGGGCGATGCCGAGTACGACCACCTCATCAGCCTGCAGCTGGGCGGCGACCCGAACGATCCCCGGAATCTGTGGGTCGAGCCGCCGGACCCGGGCCACAAGGCGGGCGGCGGGGTCAACAACCTGAAGGACCCGGTGGAGACGAAACTGCACACCGCGGTCTGCGCCGGCAAGGTCACCCTCACGGCCGCGCAGAAGGCCATCGTCACCGACTGGACCACGGCCCTGAGCACCCTCGGCCTTGGGTGAGGGCCCGGCGGTTGGAGGATGTCCGGTCGGACTATCTGTAGGTCCCCGGCGGGTGTACGGCAGTCGTACACAGCTGAAGGCCCCGGCTGGACGGGGGAGACCAGCCGGGGCCGTGGGTGGTGGCGTGCGGAGGGCGGTCGCCTCTCGGCGGAAGGCTCCATGGGGCTTCAGCCGGACGATCGTCCCCATGGGCCATAGGTGAGGCCCGGGGACACTGTCCCCTCCGCAGCCACACTTTGATGAACGATCAACTTTCCGGGGTTGTTCCCCCGACTGCCTGGCAGCCGCTGTGAGGTGGCACACCCGCCGGCCTTCTGGGGATGTGGGGGGAAGGCCGAGAAACCGGGCCGCCCGTGCCGGCTCGGCCGACGGGTCGGGCGGCAGTGAGCAAGACCGAACGGTCTGACAGTGGAGGCCGGCAGCGAAGCGATCGAACTCGGTTTCCGGTCAAAGGGCCGGTTGCAGCGGACGGTCGGGCCCCGAGACCGGTAGCGGCACGTACCCGCGTCCTGGCCGTGTCGCTCGTCTGCGGAGAGGTGCGGCGCCTGAGCGCTCGGCTGAGCTGGGTGATATCGGCTGCCAATGCGTGGCACCCGTTCACCTATGACTGAAACAGACCAAAACGGTGTGCAGTCTTTGCGTTGCCTGTGCTTGGATGGCGTCAACGCGACGGGGGTACGCGGGAGTTGACGTTGTGCCGCCGTCGGTTGAGACCAACACCGGGGGTACAACTTGAAACCGAGAAGGCTGCTCACTACAGGGGCCGTGGCACTGGGACTGCTCGCAACAGCCGCCCCGTCAGCATCAGCTGCGGCCGGCCAGTCGGGCGACGGACAGCTGCGCGTCACCATCGGCCAGCCCGGGTCCCGGGCGAGCGCTCTGGCCAGCCCGGCCGCGAATGCGTCCTGCACGGTCAACCGCATCACGGTCAACCGCTTCAGCGAGTGCGAGTGGGTCACCGTCCATCTCGACGTCGTGAAAGTCATCAACGGGCGCCCGGTCATCGAGGGCACCGCCGACTTCAGCGTCAAGCACCAGATGACGCTGAAGACCAACTCCGCCAACTGGAGTGAGAAGTTCACCATCTCCAAGGCGGCGACCACGGGCCAGGGCAACGGCGTGGCCGTCAAGTTCTCTGCCACCTCCGGCGGCGGCACCAGGGCCACTGTCCACTTCCAGCAGGGCCACACCCTCGACAGCGCGGCCAGCGGCAGCGTCGACTACAAGACCGCCGCCATCGCTCCGAAAAAGATCAACCCCAAGGCGAAGA
This sequence comes from Streptomyces sp. NPDC058086, assembly GCF_042885015.1. Lineage (NCBI taxonomy): Bacteria > Bacillati > Actinomycetota > Actinomycetes > Kitasatosporales > Streptomycetaceae > Streptomyces > Streptomyces sp. NPDC058086. The sequence goes on from NZ_JBHVST010000118.1 coordinate 4,004, forward strand.
CCACCTACGGCTACACCTTCACCAAGGCCGGCTACAGCCCCGGCAGCGTCTCCTACGCCTCCGCCGTCTACCGGTGCGACAACTACTACGGCAGCACCCGGGCCAGCCGGTCCGGATGCGCCATCCCGGAAGCGCCCACCGGGGTGAGCATGGTCGGCCTGGCCCGCATCGACGAAGGCATCCGCAACCTCCGCTCCCGCGGCGGCCATTACGGCGACCCGAACGGCGGCAAGCCCCTGCACTGGATGATCAACAAGACGCAGGAGGGCCGCAACCGGGCCGCGGTGTGCCCGCGGACCGCGCCGGCGGACATGCGGCGCGCCGGCCGCACCTCGTGTGACGAGTACCCGTTCGCTTCCACCTACGAGGGCGGCACCGCCCTTCCTGCCGCTCAGCGGGAAATCACCTGGGTCAAGGTGAATGAGAACAAGGCCCAGGGCGGACGCATCACCGCCTGGCGCGGCCAGATGCACGTCATGGATCACGACCCGTTCTACGTGATCGCCTGACCGCGGCTACAGTCCCCGCAAGACTGGGTGCCTCTTCCTGCGTCGATCGGGAGGGGGCACCCTGCCCCGTTCAAGGAGGCTTTCCATGCTGGTCCGTGCATCGTCGTTCACTGTCGAGCTCGGCGAAGGCGGCTATCTGATCGGCTTCACCGACGACTACGAGTACCCCAAGGAGATGCCCTTCGGCTGGCGCTGCGGTCCGGCCTCCGACGCCAGCGCCGTCGTTCTCACCACCACCGACACCGGCCCCCTCCAGCTGACCGTCCAGGTCCACGACGCCCCGCCGGTACCCGAGAGTGAGGGCGAGTGGGAGCCTGCCGAGGAGATCAGCCTGCAGGCGGACCTCCCCGCCCTCTACGTCGCGACCCTCGAACAGGGCGACATCCTCGACGCATGGCCGGACGACGAACCTCCCCTGGAGTTCCCGCTCTCATCCGACGGGTCGGACTGGGTGCGGATGCGCCTGTACTGCCACGCCGACGACCCCGAACCCGGCATCGGCGACCACGGGGAACGCCACCTGGTCCAACTCTGGCCCGCACTCCACACGCCCCCCGTACACCCTGACATCACTGAGGAAGATCGCCAGGCCCGCGCCGACTACGCGGCGGACATGGCCATGCCCGCGGAGGAATACACCACCACGTACACGGACACGCACCACGATGGACAAGACTGACACCGCTGGGCCGTACCAAGGCCCTCCGTCCGGCCTGATGATTGCTCTTGTGGCGGTCGAGGGGCCGGGGTGTTGGCGCTCCTCGAAGGGGGCTCCGGCCGCAATTGGTGATGCTGGCGTTCAGCGGCCGGTTTGCGGTGCAGGCCAAGAGTGCCCTTGGGGTGAAGCGTCTGTCGGGCGCCCCGCGCGTGAAGTCCCGGTACTCATCCTGAGCGATGCTTTCGTTCGCCCACCGTCCTCGCACTGCCCTTGTGCTGGTCTCGGCAGCGGTGAGCGCGTCAAGAGCATCTAGCTCAGCGTGGTTTCGCCGGTCGACCAGGATCCGTTCTGGGACAACCTGCTGAAGCCGTGGTGAGCCTCGCCGAATGCATCCCCTTTACGCGCCATCGCCTGCCGGCTTGATCGGCACGACACCTGAGGTGAACACGCACCCCGAGGCCGGGTCGGCCCGGAGCCGGGGACGGCTGACCGGCCTGCCACGTTCTCATGCTGCCGGTTCGGGCATGTGAATCGAGCACCGGGGAGCCGTGCTGACCTCGAAGCCGCAGCCAGACGGACAGCAGCAGGCCCCTGCGGCGGCGCAGTCTCCGTGAGCGGGGCTGCAAGAGGTCGGTCCAGGTGAACGCATGGTTCTGCATCGTGATCGGCCTGTCGCCACCATGGCCGCTGGCACTGACAATGCCCTGCTCACGCACTCGCCCAAGTCCTCACCTCTGCCGACCCTCGCATCTGGTCCACGGCCGCCGGACGCTCACGGTCCCGTCCGGCAGCTAGGCCCGTCGGCAGGTCCGGGAGAACACTCCACCGCTTGGTACCAGCTGTTACCATCAGGAGATGGCGAAGACACAGAAGGGCTGGCGCGTCGACGACGAGATCGCGGAACTTGCCACGGCCCGAGCCAAGGACCGCGGCATGAGCGTCGGCGACTACATCGCTGCTCTCGTGCGGGAAGACGTCGGTGGGTTGCGGCAGCGAGGCCTGGACGCGGCGAGGCGCTTCCTCGACGAACACCAGAGCGTCTTCGACGAGGCCGAAGACGCCGACCGTCCCACCTCGGGGGCACACGCCGCGTAATGGACCTGTACATCGACGTCCCCTGGGTTCTGCAGGTCGCGGAAATCGCGGGCGCGGCAGATCCCGCCCCCGACGACTACGGGGTACCGGTGGCCGCAGTCGCCTGCCACCGGGCCGAACTACTGGATACGCCCGTCTACGCCGGCCCCTACACCCGCGCCGCCGCGCTGGTGCACATCCTCGGACGCTGCCGCTGGCTCGAGCGCTCCAACATGGCCGTGGCCGCCGCAACCGGCGTGATGTACCTGGAGGCCTCCGGGATCCCGGTCAAACCCACGCGCGAGGACGCCGTCGCCCTCCGCGACATGCTGCGTGATCCCTCCTGCACCGCCGCCAGGATCGCCGCCCTGCTGCGTGCCTGGCCCCAGGCCACCTGAGCCGTACCGCACGGCACCAGCCATCATGACGGTGCCCCCTCGACGGAACTCACGAGCCAATTCCTTTGCGGGGCGGGCCTGTCCGGTGTCCGGCCTGAATGCCGCAAGCGGCCGGTAGCGTGACGTGCACGATCCCGCACCGAGCGTCAGTAGTTGAGCCATGGCGTGGCTGGGTGACCAGCCGGGCGGCGCAGGCCGTGTACGGCGATCTTCACGCCGTGTAGGCCGGCGCCATCCTCTACGGTCGGCGGACATGCAGTCGCCCACGGGCACGCCGCTGGGGGAGTGGGATGAGGAACCGGGAGAAGGCGCTGTCCGTTCTGGAGGCGCTGGGCGAGCGCGGTCGGGCGACCGGGCACGGCTGGGTGCTGAATACGGAGTCCCTGCTGCCGCACCAGCAGAGCGTCAACGCCCTGGAGAGTCCTGGCCTGGTGGAACTGGCCGGCCGGGAGGTCCGCGCGGAGCCGTCGGCGCTGGAGGGCCGACCAGTATGGTGGGCGGCCCGCGTGACCCCGTACGGACACGACACCCTCACCTACGCCCACGCCCGTCCACAGCCGCGCCGTCACCCGGTGGGGCCGGGTCAGACCGGCGGCTGGTAGAGCTGATCCCGTCGCAGATGACGGCGCTGCGCGTGTTCGTCCACCTGGCCGGCCAGCTTCGGGTGGCGCCGGCCGAGGGGCTGGCCGAGCAGGTCCGTGCGGCGTTGTGTGACCACGGGATCAAGCGGTGGCGGCTGCATCTGACCGAGGAGCAGATGAGGTCGGCGGCCTACGGCTTCTGGATGCACCGGATGACCGGCTCCGCCGCGGAGGGCAACCGCTTCGCCCGCGAGTACGGGATCGTCCACACCCCCGGCCCGGAGAACACCCTCGAGTCTTCGCAGAGCCTTCCGGGACTCGTGTGAGGCACCCGTGCCCTTCGGAGGAACGCGCAATCGGCCAAACCTGGTGCTCGCGCGGCACCTCACCGGGCAGGACATCCGGGGTGAACCCGCCCCCGCGCGGGGCGTTTCACGGAGGGACTGGGGCGTCGTGCATCCCGGCAACGGGCTACCACAGGGTCCGGTAGGCCCGGCAGGGGATCCCACAGGGATCGCAGTCGCAGCAGTCTTCGCAGTGCTGCCAGAACGCCTGCCAGGCCCGGTCCCGGCGGCGTGCTGCCGCGAAGTCGCCGGTGCGCTGTATGTGGCCGAACGCCCCCCGCTGTCGTGCCACTTCCAAGCAGGCGGGCTCGTCGGTGATGTAGGGAAACAGGGCATGGAGCCGGCCGGGCGGCCAGACGCGGCGGATGACGACGCGCGCCAGCGGGACTGGCGCTCCGCCAAGGGGTCGAAGGGCTGTCGGCCGGCTGTACGGGGGGCGGCCGTCGTGGTCAGTGACGTGATGTGGTCGGCGAAGTCGGCGTCGGGCAGGGGCAGGTCGAGGTCGTCGTCGACGTAGGCCACGGCTGCGGGGACGTAGTCAAGGAGGGCGCTGACCGCTGCTGTCCTTGTGGCCAGGTCTGACGTGTCTTCGTCGGTCTTCAGGCCCCGCAGGACGCGCAGGGTCGTGGCCAGTTCTTGTGGCCCGGCTTCTTCATCACGGGCGAGGGACGTTTCTGTCTGGGTGTGCCACCACTCGGCTTCTCTCTGTTCGCCGTGGGCCGTGTGGTGGAGGTAGAGGCAGTAGACGGCGGGGCTGTCTCCGGCTCCGGCGGCGTACTGCCACCAAAACCGTGCGGAGTCTTCCCGCTCGGTGAGCTGGAGGATGCACCCCAGCACCCGTGCTCCTGCTGGTTCGGGCAGTGACCGGGCCACGGAGTGCCGCAGGCTGGCCAGGGCCCCGGTGCTCATGACGGCTGTCTCGCACAGGGTGCGCAGATCCTGCGCCGCCGCTCCCGCACCGGCGTGCCCCGCGGGCCGGGGTGGCTCGCAGGGTGCGGGCCCGGTTTGCGGGGCGGCTTCGGCGCGGCGGGCGGCGACCCGCGCGGCGATGCGGTCGGCCGCGGCGTCGATGTCCTCCTGGGGCGCTCCGGAACTGTGAGCAACGACTTCAAGCGCGTGGAATCGCACGACTGCCCGATGTCCGCCTGTGCCGCCCCTGCGGGCTCCCCATGCAGGACCGGCAAGGGCAAGGTGGCGATCCAGTACCACACCGCCCGCTTCCGCCTCGTCCCCCAACTCGCCAAGACGCCCAGCGTGCCGACCCCCGCCGTACGCAAGCCGGGGTCGATGTGGACCGAGCTACCGCGGCCGGTGAGCGCCGGCGCCGAACCGGCCGGGCACGTCCGCCTCGGCTACGCCCGGACCTCGACCGCCCGGCAGTCCCTCGACGCGCAGCTCGACTCCCTCGCCGAGGCCGGAGTGACGCGCATCTTCTCGGAGAAGATCTCCACCCGCGCCACCCGGCGCCCCGAGTCGGAGGCCACCGTCAAGCTCGCCGGGGAGATCCGTTCCTCCGGCGTCGCCGTCACCCTCGTCGTCCACGAACACAAGCGGCTCAGCCGAGGCATCGAACTCGCCATGCTCGCCGAAGAGCTGAAGGCGAGCGATGTCGGGCTGGAGTTCCTCACAGGCGAACTCAAGGGCTCGCACGACCCGTCCGGGATCATGTTCACGGTGCTGGCCGCGATGTCGGGCATGGAGCGCGAGTACATCCGCGACCGCACCCTGGAGGGCCACGAGTCCGCCCGCAAGCGCGGCAAGACGATCGGTGGCGCGGGCGTCACCGACGAGTCGATGCTGTCCATGGCCCTCCACCTGCGCAAGCAGGAGATGAGCCTGCGCGACATCGCCAAACGCCTCGTCATCACCACCGGCACGAAGAAGGGCCAGCACCCCTCACCCGCCACCGTCATGCGCATGCTGCGTGAACACGACGAGCACACAACCGCGATGGAAACCGCCGGCTGACTCGCGGCCCAGCCCTTGACGCTGATTCCGCGAGATGAATGATCACCTCGTGCCCGCCTTGGCTTGTGCGCCCACCAACCACCAGTAAAACCCGTGGGGATGGGCGCCGCGCAAGAGGCCAGTGATCGTCACTGCGGAGGTTGAAAACACCCCCGTCAGGCTTCGGGCGGAGACGGCGCGGCATGGTCTCACCAGGGAATCGGCCCGTCCTCGGCCAGAAAGACGCCCGTCGGGCCGTCCTCGCCCACAGTCGCCAGGTCAACCGCGACGGCCGCGCCCTCCTCCGCCGTGCGTATCCCGGTGTGGCGGTTGAGGTCGGTCGCGCAGTAGCCGGGACTCACCGCGTTGACCAGGATCCCTTCGGCGCGCAGTTCATTGGCGTAGAGCACGGTGATCGCGTTCAGCGCGCTCTTCGAGGTGCAGTAAGGGAGGAGAACCGAGGAGTAGGCAGACCACGGGCTGCCTGGGTCGGCCAGGTGGGTGAGGGAGCCGAGTTCGCTGGACATGTTGACGATGCGTGCGGCGGCGGAGCGGCGTAGCAGGGGGAGCATGGCGTGGGTCACCGCGATGACGCCGAACACGTTGGTCTCGTAGACCTGCCGGACGGTGGCGGCGGGGGTTTCACTCGGTTTTTGCGGACCGGCGGCGATCGCGGCGTTGTTGACGAGGATGTCGAGGCGGCCGAACGTGGCGTCGATGTGCTTGGCGGCGGCCTGGACCGAGATCTCGTCGGTGACGTCCAGCGGTACGAACCGTACGTCGGCGCCGTCGGCGCGAAGCTCCTCGGCCGCCGCCTCGCCATGCTCGGCGTTGCGGGCGCCGATCAGCACGGTGATGCCGAGGGCTGCGAGCCTGCGCGCCGTTTCCTTGCCGATGCCCTTGTTCGCGCCGGTGATCAGAGCAGTCTTCTGCGAAGTCGTCATGGCACCCAGCCTCCCCTCACCCACGGGCGGCAGGGAAAGACCAGAAGACTCTGGATCTATAGTCCACAGATATGAGTGAGCTAGAGGTGCGGGAGCTGAGGTACTTCATCGCGGTCGCCGAGGAACTGAACTTCAGCCGGGCCGCGCAACGCCTGGGGATGGCGCAGCCCCCGCTGTCGAAGGCGATCGCTCAGATGGAGTCCCGGCTCGGTGTACGCCTGCTGGAGCGCACCACCCGGCAGGTGAGGCTGACCACCGCCGGTCAGGTGCTGCTCGACCAGGCCCGGATCGCGGTCGACGCGGTGCACGCGGCGGCCCGGCGTGCACGCCGGGCCGGTCAGCCGACACCCCAGCTCGTCGTGGCGGTCAAGCCGGGAGGCGATGCCGGGCTGCTGCGGGAGATCCTCGCCGCCTACCGGGGAACGGGTTCGCATCTGCCGCCGCCTGAAGTCGTCGTCGGCGGCAGCGGAGAGCCGATCGCCATGCTGCGGGACGGCCGTGCCGATGTAGCGCTGCTGCGCAGCCCGTTCGACGGTCAAGGGCTGGATTCCCAGACGCTCGTGGTCGAGCCGCGACTGGCCGTTCTCCCCGCCGCGCACCGCCTGGCCGGACGCCGGCGACTGCGGCTGACCGACCTCAAGGGCGAACCGATCCCACGCTGGAAAGGGGCCGCCCCCTCCACCACCGCCTACTACACAGGATGCGACGGAGCGGAAGCAGGCGATGGCCACACAGGCTTGGCGCCGGCCGACCCTCCTGAGGGGCCGCTCGTGGCCAGCGTCGAGCAACTCCTGGAGGTGGTCGCGCTGGGCCAGGCGGTGGCGTTCCTGTCACTCTCCACCACCAAGCGGCACCAGCGCCCGGACATCGCATACCGGCCGGTCACCGGCCTCAGCCCCAGCGCGGTCATGGTCGCCTGGCCGGAGACCTCGCGATCCGCAGCCGTCGCCGCCTTCGTCCAAGCCGCCCACGACGTCGCCGCCCACCACCCCGACCACATGACCGCACTGGCCTACTGACCGGGGGCACTCACCCCTCGCCATGACGATCACCGCAGGACCAATTTTAGACAACCACCAGCGCGAAGAAAGGCCAGCACCCCCTCACCCGCCACCGCCATGCGCATGCCGCCTCGTCCCCGCGCTCGACCGCTACGGCCGGTCCCTCAAGGACCTGGTCAACATGGTCGGCGAACTCCGCCGCCGCGAGATCGGCTTCTGCTCTCTGCACGAACGCCTGGACACCACCACCCCCGGCGGCCGTCTCGTCTTCCACGTCTTCGCCGCCCTCGCGGTTATCTCAAGCTCGCCGATCAAGCAGGGCTGTGACCTGGGCGGTCAGGTCAAGGACACTGTCTTCGACCTGGCTGCGTAACGTATTCGAGGGCCGGTCAGCGCGGGCTGATCGTTACTGAAGAGCGATGCGGTTTGCTGGGCTCGGGGGCTGGCTCACAGCCACCGCTTGGCTGCTTCGAGGCTGTCGCCGCCGCTCGTGTTGAACGCGATTGCGGCCTCCGGCGCGTGACGCCGAACCAGATTCACGACCTGCTCAAAGAGCGGCAGAAGCGGCTCCGGTTTGCGGATCCCACCCCCGATGACGATGACGTCCCAGTCGTGCTCGGACAGTGCTGCAACGATCGTCGACTCCGCCGACTCGTCCAGCCCGATCAGCGTCATGGACGCATCGATGGCGTGTTCGCCAAACCGGGTCAGTTCCTGTTCGAGGGCCGCTCGGATGCTGTTTCCATCCATGCCGGGCACTGCACGCGGGTCGATTCCAAGAATGAGAACGCAAGGCATGTCCATGAGGACGATCAGGCGACCGCCCAGGTTCCCGATGCACGAGGCCCGACGCACCAGAAGGACGACGCCCTCTGGGGAATCACGTGAAGTCAGCCGAACTACGTGGTCGTCGACGCTGTGCGTGCGGATGCCTGCTGGTCACCAAGCGCATGAGCGAGTTGCCGTCGCAGACGCTGGTCTTCTTCCGTGAGGTGTCGATTCCGTTCCAGGGCCGCCTCCAGGCGTGCGTGCAGTGAGGCATCGGAGGAGCGCTCAGCTGCCGGAATCAGCGGCGAGGGGGAACGTCGAGTCGTGTCACGGAGCCGTTCGATCTCGGCTCGGATGTCAGGCTGGCAGTAGAGCCAGGAACGTGAGATGCCTGCGCGCCGGGCGACGCCCTCGAAGGAGACCGGGGCTCCGGTGCGGTCGAGTTCTCGCAGGGCTTGGATGGCCTTGGCGCGTGTCAGTTCGTGCCGCTTGCGGGCAGCAGCAACGAGTGGTCCGGTGTTGGGTTCAGGAGGCATCGGTCGACGTCTCACCGGTGTCTGGCTGGCCGTCATCTTCGAGGGACGTGATGATCTTCTCCAGGTTGTCGGCGACCTGTCGGTTCATTTCCACGAGCCGCTTCTGCCCACGGGCTTCGGCAGCGGAGATGATCTGCAGAGTCTGCTGGCGCTGTTCACGGTGCTGGGGCAGAAACTCGGCGGTCGTGATGAACATCGGGCAGGTCAGACACGAGTTGGCGTGCGGGCAGGACTGCACCACCGGCAATCCGCAGTAGCCGTTTGGCAGAGCCTGGGTGGCCCGGGAGAGCCTCTGTTTGGCCCATGCCGCCTCCGCTAGAGGGCCGGCCGGGTCCAGGGCGACGGTCTCGCCTTGGGCGTTGACCTTGCGTGCCTTCTCCCAGTGCCGGCGGACGGTCGTGTCCGACAGCCGCGCGTAATGGGCGGTCATCTGGGCCGAGGTGTGATCAAGGATCTGACGGACGACCTCCTGCGGGACGTCCTTGTTGATCAGCCTGGCCGCCATGGCATGCATGCGTGGCACGACTCCCCGTTCACCGGCTTCCGCTTCAACCTCGCCGCTGGGGCGAGGGCAGCATCAACAGGGTTTCCGGGTCAGTCGGCGTACTGCCGGTCGGCGAATGGCTCCAGCAACGAGCGCGGCAACCACACTCTGGGGAGTGGGCGCCCTGCCGATGCTGATCTGCTGGGCCTTGGCCCACCATCACTACTCGCTGCTGGAATCGGCCTTGTCGCACTGGGGCATGTCGTGAAACCGACGCAATGAACCGGCAGAGGCAAGACGACGAGCTCAGGTGGAGAGGAGCTTGCGGCTTCGTGCCAGGAGGCTTGCGGCTGTCTGGAGTAGCATGCTGAACTGCGTCGGGAGCCGTTCGTGCAGTTGGAACAGGCAGTCCACTTCCGCGGCCATCTGAATCTGCCGAAGCCAAGCCCCGACTACCTCTTGCCTTCGTGGCGGTGAGTCAAGGCCCGAGAGCTCAGCGCAGCAGCCTTCCACTCGGCCTGCCTGTCGTACTCACCTCTGGGGATATAGCAACCGGATCAGGCCAGTGTCAGGCGCGTCAGGTTGCCGCGTTGCCTGGTTTCATGTGCCAGTAGGTTCGTTCGCGCGTGTCGAGAATCGACAGCAGCGGTGCATCGATCCCCAGGCGCACTGCTGTTTGGTGAATGGCTTCGCGCAGATAGGGGCGGACTACGGGGGTGGCGATAATGTCAGCGAACTGTGAAATAACCGGCGGGGAAACGCTCACACGCTCCGGTGTTCGGAAGACGGCTGCGACGTCTGCGATCAAGCGGCCTTGCGCTGTGATCACCAGGGCTCGAAGTCGAATGTAGATCGTGTCGCCTTCCAGGCGCTGCATGAGCTCGATCTCCGCGGTGTCGTCGTCTGGTGTGACGTCGTCACGGCAGACAGTGCTGCCGCTTGTGAAGCCATCAAGTCGTCGTCCGGAGACCTCGTAGTACACGATGTCTACGAGCTCAGCCTTGTCTCGTAGCTCGTCGACGGACGTCAGGGCGTGGGCCACTCTGGTGCTCATGCTGCAGTCCGCCTGCCTGCCACCGCAACGGCCTCTTCTTTGTGAGCCACGGCCTTCCAGCCGGCGTCCGAGGGCTGATCGTCGGCAACAGTCGCTGCAACTTTCACGCAGAGGCCTACCGCCCGGGCATAGCGCATCACTGTGCTGAGGCGTGGGTCGCCGCCCAGACGTTCAAAGTCGGACACTGCCGACTGAGTGGTCTCCATCACGGCTGCGACCTGTTTCTGCGAGATCTTCTTGCTCCTGCGATGCCGCACCAGTGTCTCGATAAGCCGCATGACCCGTTCGGTGTCGTCGAGCGCGTCACCTGTGCGGGTGTCAGCCAGATCGATCCCTAGCAAGTCAGCGAGGTACTCATCCACGGTGGCCCCCTTCCCCTGTTTGCCGAGTATCGCTCACAACCGATATCACTTCAACGTGTCAGGTCGTTGATCGTCACGTTTTGCACGGTTTTGCCACTCACATAGACGCTTGCGGGCAGTCTCGATATCGGTTGGATCAGTTGCGATGCCCTGAGTGGACTTCTTGTTCACGAACTTCACAGCAAGCAGCAGGGCGATGTTGGAGCCCTGAACCTCACCGTAGAAGAGTCGGAAGATGCGCTCGCCGCAGTCAAGGCGCAGCTCCAGGAGTCCGTCCCGTAGATCCTTGCGGTCCTTGGCGAGGAGCGCTCCTTCCTGAGCTCGCTGCATCAGTTTTCCCAGCTTGATCGTTTCGGCTCGCGTCAGCCGGCACTTGCCCATTTCCTTGCGTACAACGTCCGCCCCCACGGCTGTCTGGTAGAACTCCCAGCGCTTCGTCACCTGCCCGCTCCCCCTCCCTGTGAGCAACAGGGCGTATCTTCTGAAGTCAAACTGTCGCAGACAGTAACCGCGGAGCCTGATAGTTATCTGGTCTGACGAGCACCATGCGTGGAGTCCTCGGCGGCAGGTTTTGCCTGTTCAGCCTGCTGAGACCTTGCATAGAGCGAGCTGAGGGTGAGCTTGCAGTCCATGGGACCTGCGGAGCACGATCACTCAAATGGGTGAGCCCGAGCTGGGCTGAGATCGGCTGCTGGATCAGCGGCAGGACACCTGCCGGCCCTCTGCGCACAGGTTGGAACCGCCGAAGTCACTTCTTTCAGGGGACCCTGGAAACACCTGGCACACCCCGACGGCCTCGTTGCTCTCCGCGTAGGTGCGCAATCGGTTTGCTGACTGGCAGGCGTCCTGCTGGGAAGACGAAGCGGAGCGCGACGGGGGCGAACTCGCCGATCTGCAGGTGGAGCAGGCCACTTCAGCCTGTTACCCGGCGCCCTATGGTCTGCCGCCGTTGCGCACCCTCAACGACATGCTCACCCTCATGATCGCTGCCGGGATCGTGCATGAGATTCCGGATATGGACGGTGTGCGCCTACCCGTTGCCGGACGCCGAACGTCATGCCGTACGCGCTGAACCCGCCGTGCTGCGCAGGCTCCGCCTCACTGCTGAACAGCGGCAACAACACCAGCTGGTCCCGGTGAAGATGGAGAGGTTGTCGGAGTGCCTGCCATGGTTCGGCCTGGCGTGACCGTGCAGCGGCTTGGAGATCATCCCGGGTGGTCTGTGGGACGTCGAGTCCAGGTTGCGGCAGCGTTGTAGGTCAAGTCGCAGCAGCAAGCAGTCGCCCGCCCCACCGGATGCCCTTCTTGCTGCGGACACGGGCGCGCTCACGGCGCTGAGCAGCAAGGACGATGGGGTGGCGGGCGTTGGCGTTGCGCCAGCGCAGGTAGGCGTGGAGGGCCCGCGTCTGGGCGGTGTGCCCACGCACTGGCACTGCACCGCGCCCGGGCCGAACGTGCGCAGCGGGTCGACACGGTGAGCGACGCGCCACAGGCTCCGTCGGTCCGGCGTACGGCTTGAACGACGGTATGCCGGAGGGGACGCTGCGGTGAACCAGCTGCGGGCGGACGGGTTCGACGTCCACGACGAGGATGTCGCCCGCCTCTCGCCGTTCGTGCGGCAGCACATCAACATGCTGGGCCGCTACTCCTTCCAGCTCCCCGACCTGCCCGGCGGCCTGCGGCCCCTGCGCGACAAGCACGCCACCGACAAATGACCCGGGGCTCACAGGGCGGGCCGGGGGCCGTCACCCCCGCGACATCAGTTCTACTTCAAATTTACAGTATGTAACTGATCCAATACTCCTTGTGTTCAGTCGTGAAATGCACGACGCCGGGAACCGAGGAGAGAACCCCATGCGACACGCGTTCACCAAGGCGGCCGGCCTGGCCGCCGTCAGCCTGCTGGCCTTCGCCACGGCACAGCCCGCCCAGGCCGGCACCCTCAGCAGCCAGCCCGGCCACGCCGCCGCCGAGAGCGCCGCGTACTTCGTGATGACCGACATCACGCGGGAGCAGTTCGTCATCAAGCTGACCAAGCCCGGCGACATCGAGCACGCCCGGGAACTCGTCAACGGGAGACCACCGACCGTCCCCACGTGTTCACGCGGATTATGAAGCGGCAGGCCCCCTACAACCCGCGCTGGAGCTACCACAACAACCCCGACACCACGGAATTCTTCGACCAGGCCATCGAAGTCTGTGACGCGACCATCCCGTACGTCGAAGACCACCTCGACGAAGCCGGCGGCGCCTTCCTGCCCGGCCTGGTCTGGTGCGACTGGTCCTCGCGCCTCATCAGGGAACTCCCCGCCCCGTAGGTGACCAACCAGGCCGGTCGGCGCCGTACCTTCACGACGCCACGACCCACGCAGGGCCGCTCGGGCCGACCGTTCGCGGTCGGCCCGAGTGCATGTGCCCGATGGTCCCCGCCCGATCAGACATTCAGCGGGTCGCACCGCCAGGCGCGAGCAGACCGGTCACCTCGGCAATCGCCTCCGGCGACGGCTTGAAGTACCGCTTCACGTTCTCCGGCTTATGGTGCCGGGACTTGGCCATGAGCATCAGCAGCGACACGCCCTGTTCACCGAGGTGGGTCAGGCCGGAGTGCCGCCACTCATGCAGGTCCTAGCCCGTTCCGGGCGCCCCGCCGATGGCAGTGTGCTGGTCTGGAACACGTCGGCCGCCGACCGGACGGCCAGTGCCTTCCCGGACCGGAGCTGGACGACGGCGGGCACCGCTTCCCCCTTGCCGCAGATAACGGGGTCGCTTCGCGCAGCGGTTCGGCGACGTCGCCGCAGGCGCCCTTGACCGGCCGGCACGGCCCGCACACTCCGCGAGCGGGCAGCCCCGGCCGGAAACACGCTCGCCGCTCGTTGAAGCTCCCCACTCCGTTGAACGGCGGACCGAGTGAGGCGACGAGCGACCCTGGTCGATTCAGAGATCCCCATCAGAGGTGGTGCTGGCCCGTCGCTGTCCCCGGTAGCGGCGGGGCCAGACCCCCACGTCGCGCGCGGCTGGAACGTGTCGTGTCGCGCCACTCGCGGTCGGGTACGTCTTCGACAACTGGCTGTCGGGCGGGGGAGGTTGCCGGGTGGGGAAGGCGAGCCGGGACAAACGTGAGCGCAGCAGGGACAAGGCCGGGCAGTGGACTCCTGTTGGCGCGGCACGGGAGGCGCTTCGCCTGCGGGAGCGGACGCACCTGTCTCTGGTCAGTAATCCGTGGGTGCAGATGATGCTCGCCGACAACGTGAGCAATGTTCTTGGTGACCTGCGCAGAATGCTGTTCCACAGCGATCTCACGGACATGGCCGCTGGCCGGCCTGAGGACGCGGTGTGGGATGCGGCGCTGTCGATGACGCTGGGCAAGCAGGGGTACCGGCCGCCGTGGCCCCGGAAGCCGGCAGAGGCTGCCGCGTGGGAGATTCGGCAGATCAAGAAGATGCTGCAGCAGGCTGAGGTCCTCGTGATCTCCCCGGCCGCGCACGCAGCGGTCATGGCCGCGGCCGCCACTCTTGAGCCGGCCGACGTGAGCACCCTCGACCGTGACCAGGACATCCTCGTGCCCACCGGATTACTGGTGCTGCCCGAGCCGGTCGTGGTCGTCAACCGCACCGGCACGCTGTCAGACACCAGGGCGTTCGGCTGGCAGTTCGTCACCCAGCACCAGGTCTTTCCCACCGCCCAGTACCCCGGTGTACAGGTGACGACCTTCATGGACCGTGACGGACCGGTGCAGCCGACTGGATGGCGTCAGGCGGTCGCCAGGGCCCGAGCAGCGGGCAGCCCGTTGCCGCCGTTGATGCCAGACGGCATGTACGGGATGCGCGGCGACGCATGCCTGGCGGATGAGAGCACCGAGATGCTCGCGGACTTGTCCCAACGCTTTCGCCAACTCCAGGAAGCCATCAACCAGGCGTCCGAGTGGCGTGCCGAACCGGTCCCCGAGACTGGGGAATGGGGCGGCGGCCAGGTGGAGGACCTCTATGACGACTTCGTGGGCCGCTACATGTTCGCCTTCTGGCGGCTGAACGCCCAGGGCGTCACTGCCGTCGGCTCGTCGGGCGCTGTATCCCAGCCGCGCACGGCCGATGGCGACGACGGCTCTGCGCCGCTGGACCCTGACGTGAGGGTCATCCGGCTCGCTGCACCCTCGCCCCGCCCGTCGGATGCGGCCGGGGACACGAAGCGGGTGTACCACCACCGGTGGCCGGTGCGGATGCACAAAGTTCGGCAGTGGTATCCCAGCCGTCAGGAACACCGGGTGATCTGGCGCGGCCCGTACATCAAGGGGCCCGCCGAGGCACCGCTGATGATGGGCGAGAAGGCGTACCTCGTGGATTCGTAGCTGCGCCCTGACGGCCCGCGCCGGTGATCAACGCGTGAAAGCCCCGGCTGGACGGGGGAGACCAGCCGGGGCCGTGGGTGGGCCGTCGGCCCTCCCGTGGGGAGGGCCGGGAGGGGCGGCGCGGCCCCGCCAGGTGGCAGTGCACGGGCGGGACCAGGGGCGGGGGCCTCCGCCTGGGGGGCAAGAGGATCACCGCGGTCACAGCATGGCACTGGATTCGGCCAGGCGACAGGGTTGTGATGGGAATCCGCCGCATGACGGGTACGGGTACGTACCCGTATCCTCGGAGGGTGGGAAGGAGTACGCCAATGCCCGATGCCAACGTCCGTATCCCTGAGGAAGCCAAGGACCGGCTGGCCGCCATAGCGGCCGCGGAGGGGCTGTCGCTGCGCGCGTATCTCGCCCGTCTCGCTGAGACGCTGCTGACTCCGGCCGAGCGGGCAGAGCGGGCCGAGAAAGCTCTGGCCGCGTTGACGGAGTGGAACGGCTACGCCCCGACCGCCGCTGAGGAGCGGGACCTGGACAGCGAGCTGGACCGGCGCCTGGCCCGGGCGGCTGGCCAGTGAGCGACGCCATGCACATCGTCCTGGACGACACCGCGATGGCCGCGGCAGGCCAGGGCAACATCCTCGCCTCCCGCCTGATCCACCGCGCTCACGCCGAACCGGGCTGGTTCCTGTACGCCCCGGCCTGCGCGTTAGTGGAAGCCGACCGCGCGCGGCCCGGCACGGCCGAGCATCTGGCTTCCCTTCCTGGCATCACCGTCCTGGACCTGGACCTGGCCGCCGCCCTGGCTCTCGCACGGCAGGAGACCTGGGCCGCGGCACACAGTCAGTACGCGGCGCAGCCCACCCCGGACCGCCCGGACGGCGCGATCATCGCCACCACCGCCCCGCACCAGTGGGCCGGCGAACCGGTCCGGGTGCTGGACCTCACGCCCTGAGCACAGCAGCAGGCGACTGCGGCGCTGCCGGATCCCGGCAGCGCCGCAGTGCCTACCGGACGGTGTCCCACCCGGCGCGCGTCTGGCGGCCGGTGTCACCCGGTGGGCTTGCCTTCCCCGCCTTGGCGCTGTCCGGACCGGTGTCGGCGTCTACGGTCGGCGAACCTGTACGGCACACGCTGGGGGAGTGGGATGAGGAGTTGGGAGAGGGCGCTGTCGGTGCTGGAGGCGCTGCGTGAGCGCGGTCAGGCGGCCGGGCACGGCTGGACACTGGACACGGAGCTCCTTCCGCCGCACCAGCAGCACGTGAACGCCCTGGAGAGTCAGAGCCTGGTGGAGCTTGCCGGCCGGGAGGACCGCGCGGAGCTGTCGGCTCTGGAGGGGCGGCCCGTGCGGTGGGCGGCCCGCCTGACGCCCTACGGCCACGACACCCTCGCCTACGGCCAGTCCCGCCCCCGCGCCGAGCCCCCGCCCGGTGAGGCGGCCCCGGACCGGCAGCTGGTGGAGCTGATTCCCTCGCAGATGGCGGCGCTGCGCGTGTTCGTTGGTCTCGCCGGTCGGCTCCGTGTGCCGCCGGCCGAAGGGTTGGCGGAGCAGGTCCGTTCGGCCTCGTGTGATCACGGGATCAAGCGGTGGCGGCTGTATCTGACGCAGGAGCAGATGGAGTCGGTGGCGTACGGGTTGTGGCTGCACCGGATGACGGGCTCCGCTGCGGAGGCCAACCGCTTCGCCCGCGAGTACGGCGTCGAGCACAGCCCGGCACGGGCCTCGGACAACCCGTCGACGGGCGGAGCGGCCGCGCGGGGCCGTACGGAGGGCAGCGGGTGAGGGTGACGGTCATGGGCACGGCCTCCTGCAGACCCCTGGCCGCTCGCGCCGCGCTCCTGGGACAGAGCTGCTGGGCTCCCGCGCCACATGGGCGCGGCCGGTCCCCTCTGGATCCCATGATGCGGCGCGGTCTACGGCCTCACTGGAGGTCAGCCGATGCCGGTGACCTGGAGCGCGGTGGTCCAGTTGTTCTTGATGGCGCTGCGGGCGGCGGACAGGGTGATGGTGCCGTTGCAGACGGCGTTCTTCAGTTTCGTCTCGGTGCCGTCTTTGGTGGAGGCGGTCTTCGTGCCGTAGTGCGGCTCGGGCCACAGGTTGCCGGGGTCGCGGGGCGCACCGCCGAGCTCCAGCGGCACGAGGTGGTCCTCCTCGTAGTCCGACATGTTGGTGTCGGAGTACCCGTAGTCGATGATGCCCTGCGCCTTGAGCGGGTTGGTGTAGGACGTGGGGGGCCGGACGGTGGCGGTCCAGCCGGACACGCAGATGGTGCTGTGGATGTTCGACTGGGTGACGTCGGGGTTGTACGAGCCGGGCGTGCAGGACGAGTCGGGCAGCGGCAGGTAGGACTGGGAACAGGCGGAGGCGTGCGCGGTGCCGCTCACCGCGATGATGAGGCCGGCGGCGGCCATGCCGAGGGCGGTGGTGGTGGCGGTGACGCGGCGCAGAGGTCGCATGTGGGGTCTCCCGTCTCGGCCTGGAGATCGTGTTCCAGGCGGCTGACGGAATGACAGCACCCGCCCGATCTATGCGGGTAGACGCAAGCGGTGAACATCTGGTGACCTGCACCTTCTCCATACCAGGGCATGGGCGAGCCTTGCCCAAAGCCGCAGTTTCGCTTGGGACTTGAGCCGAACGGGCTGCGCGGTGGCGCACCCCGCATTCTGTCGCGCTTCTTGGCGCGGGCCCCGGCCCGGTGTGCCGATGCGCCGGCCGGGCAGTATGTGCCCAGCCATTGCCTGCTCGTGAGGGGTCGCCATGCACTCCAGCTCCCGTGCCGCGTCATCCGTGCTGTTCGCCGCGGTATTCCTGGCGGGCTGCTCACCGGCCGCAACGGGCGGATCTGCCGCGTCGCCGGCCGGGACTTCGGCCACGAAGCCTCCGGGTACGGACGCGCGCGGCGGCCCGCAGGGGGCGATCGCGGTCGGGGCCGGCCCGCAGACCACCTACACCGTCCAGAAGCAGCCCCCGGCGGGCAGTTGCCACTTCCGGTACGAGAAGGGGGAGCCGCTGGAGGACCCGGCGTGCACACCGGGTGCGATCTCTCCGGCGGTCACCCAGGCGAACCTGAAGTCCACGATCTGCCGCAAGGGCGGCTACACCTCCGGCATCCGGCCGTCCACCTCCGTCACCGGCAAGGAGAAAGCGCTCAACGCCGCCTCCTACGGCTACAAGGGCCGCATGGGCGATGCCGAGTACGACCACTTGATCAGCCTGCAGTTGGGCGGCGACCCGAACGATCCCCGGAATCTGTGGATCGAGCCGCCGGACCCGGGCCACAAGGCGGGCGGCGGGGTCAACAACGCGAAGGACCCGGTGGAGACGAAACTGCACACCGCCGTCTGCGCCGGCAAGGTCACCCTCACGGCCGCGCAGAAGGCCATCGTCACCGACTGGACCACGGCCCTCAGCAGCCTCGGCCTCGGGTGAAAGCGCGGCGGCCGGAGGGAAATGCCCTGTCGGGGGCAGCCCCTGACGGTCCTTCGGCGGTTGTGCACAGGTGAGCCCCGGCTGGAGGGGACCAGCCGGGGCCGCAGGTGGTGGCGTGCGGAGGGCGGTCGCCTCTCGGCGGAAGGCTCCATGGGGCTTCAGCCGGACGATCGTCCCCATGGGCTGTAGGTGAGGCCCGGGGACACTGTCCCCTCCGCTAGCCACATGTAGATGAACGGTGAACTTCCCCTGCTTGTTCCGGTGTTGACGCTGCGGTCCGTGTGAGGTGAGGCACGCGCCGCAGGTGTCATCGCAGTGAGCCCAGGTGCTCGCGCCGCGCGGTGACCAGGGCCCGCCAGCGGCTGCGGGTGGCTGGTTCGCCGTCGATCCACTGTGCTGGCGACGGGTCATCGAGGGGCAGGCTGGCCATGAAGTGGGCGATGTCGACGAAGTAGGCGTGATCTTCGTCGGACGTCTGTTCTCGTAGCCGGGTGAGGGTGGCGTTCAGTGCGATGTGGTCGTCGAGGACGGCGTGGTGGAAGGCGCCGGCCAGCTCGATCGCGGGTGTCAGCGAGGCGAGGCCCGCGATATCGAGTTCGGTGCGCAGCGTGGCGATCTGGTCGTCGACACTGTCGCTGCCGGCATCGCGGATGAGTTCGGCCCGGCGGACGTTGATGGTGGTGGCGCGCAGATTGAGGCCGGCCAGGAGCTGGTGGGCGAGGTCGATTTCCGCGGTGGCCTGGTCGGGGGCGCAGAGGGCGATGGCAAATGCGCGCAGGGCCTGATTGTGGGCGGCCTCGCCGGCCTTGCCGTGCTGTTCGGCTTCGGTGCGTCCGGCGAGGTAGGCCGCGGCGGCACGCTCTGGTTGGCCTTGAAGCCAGTACAGGTCGCCCATCACGCGTTGGTGGCGGCCTTCCCAGCCGAGATTCTGGGCGGCGGCGAGGGCGGTGGGGAAGTCGCCGGCCAGGCGTGCGGCGTGGGCCAGGCCGCGGCGGGCGGCCGGAGCGAGGCGGCCGCCCTGGTCGGCGACCTGTTGGTAGTCGCGGCGGGATTGGGCGGCTAGGCCGGTGTCACGCAGGGACTTGGCCCGGTAGTAGAGCGCCATCTCCTGCAGGTCGGCGGGCAGCAGGTCGGCGTCGAGGAGGGCGGTGAGTCGGCTGACGGTGCGAGCGCGGTGCTCGTGCTGGCGGCGGGTGAGGGTGCTGAGGAGTTCCACGAGGGCGTCGGCGGGCGTGCCGGGCGCCGGGGCACCGGCGGCGGGTGGGGTGACCGGCTCCCAGATGGAATCGCCGACGTAGGTCCAGGCGGCGTCGGTGAGCCAGTCGAGGTCGAGGTTGTGGTCCCGGGCGATGGCGAGGCCCTGGCGCAGGCAGCCCACGAGGAGCCGGCGGTCGCGGCTGGTGCCGGCGGTCCACTGCTCGCCCAGCGCGGTGAGGGTCCGCTGGGCGGCCTGGTGCCAGTCGCGCGGAGACCAGCGGTCGTCGGCGTGATCGTCGGCGTCCCGGAAGGTGGAGCGGATCAGCCCATGCAGGTGGTAAGGCCACAGGCCGAAGGGGTCCTGCCGGACGAAAGGGCGTTCGATCAGGCGCAGTGCCGGCGCCTCGTGGGTCAGGCCGGCGGCTCGCGCGGCGAGCGGCAGGTCGAAGGCGTCGAGCAAGGACACAGAGCGCAGTACGTGCCGCTCGGGCGCGGTGAGGTCGGAGAGGGTGCGGGCGATCAGGGCGGGGAAGTCGTGGTCGAAGTCGGCCGGGGCGGGGTTACGGCCGGTGCGGCGGATTTCGAGGAACCGCATCACCGACAGGTCGAGGTAGAGCGGCAGGCCGTGGGAGCGGCCGGTGATGACCTGGCGGATCTCCTCGCTGATAAGCGGTTCGCTGTCGCGGGTGAGCCGGCGGGCGAGGTGGTCGTCACAGTCCTCGGGGGAGAAGTCGCCGATGAGGACCTGCCGCGCGTGGCCGTGGGGCGGCCGGGCGGCGCGGGCTGCCGGGACGGCTGCGGGGAGGGCCAGATGCGGCCAGGCGGCCGGGCCGGTGTAGTCGAGCTGCCCCTGTAGGGCAGTATCCGCCCACTGCAGGCGCGAGCGGCCGGTGATGACGAAGAAGCAGTGCGGCATGAGCCACACGACCCGCTGGATGAGGCGCTCCAGGTCGCGGTGCGTACGGTCGCCGACGTCCTCGAAGGTGTCCAGCAGGATTACCGGCATGACGCGCTTGTCTGCCGGGAGTTGGGCGAGCTCCCACGCAAGCAGGTGCGGGTAGAAGCTCAGCGCCTCTAGGTCCGGGTCGGCCTCCAGCAGATCCGCCAGCCGCGCGCACCCAGCGAGTGCCCGCACGGTCTGCCGGCGCTCGCGCAGCGCCCTCGTGAGGGAGCCGGCCAGCGCACCGGCCGCCGTACCGACGGTGCCCGGCAGGAGGAGCGCCTGGGCGACGTCCGCGAGAGCGGACTGCATCTGCTGCGGCATCGCCTTGCCGAACCGGCCCGCGAGGCCACCGCGGCGCAGGTACTCCTCCAACGGTTCACCGGGGTGCTGGGTCTCCCAGTAACGGCGAAGGGCGATGTCGAAGGCGGGCAGCGGGCGGCCCAGTTCGGCCAGCGCCGCGCGGATCGTGAGGACGACGTCCTCGAAGGACGTTCCGGCGGAGCGAGCCAGGTCGATGCGTACAGGCAGGATCCGCCGTCCGGACCAGGCGGGCTCACCCCACTGGGCAGGCCGCTGATCGGCCCCGGCGAGCGCGGCCTCCAGCTTGCGGGACAAGGTCGTCTTGCCGATTCCCCCGACGCCGTGGAAGACCATCACGTTATGGCGCGGGCACTCCAGGTCCTCGACATCGAACGCGGACTCGGTGATCAGTCGCAGATGCTCGGACAGTGCGGCCGCGACCAGCTCCCACTGCAGCTGCCGGTTCGTGAACGCCTCTACGGCCTCCAGGCCCCGGTCGTTCGTGCTGAACAGTGCCCGCAGATCCCGGCCTGCCACGTCCACCCCCGAAAGATGATCACTTGAGAGCCCAACCTATGCCCGCTGCACGCCCCTTGGGGAGGCCGCCCGCTCTCACTGCCGCGTCAATGGAGTGATCCAGGCCGTTTCTTTGGAGCACCGTGCCGGGTGCGCTTTCGGGCTGGGCTGAGCGTGTGAGATCAGCTGTTCGTGCGGTGTGGTGGTTTCGCCTCGGCATGGAAGGCATTCGAGGGTGTGCGTGCTCGACAGGCCAACACCCGTTCGAACAAGGGAACCCACATGCCACAACTGCCTCCCATCGGCGCGGAGATCCCGTGCAGCATGCTCGCCATCAACAGCCCCCTGCAGATAGGGAAGTCACTGGTCACCGTGGACTTCAGGGGCGGCATCAAGCATCGCATCGACGTCAACCCCAACGACCCGGTCAACAGCGTGCGCATGAGGACGGTCGGCTTCAAAATCAGCGCCGACCTGCCCGGCGAGAACGGGGACAGCGGGCGCATCACGATCGAGCAGAACGATGTGGACGTCGACGCGAGGAGTCTGCTGCGGGTGATTCAGAGCTTCCCGCCGAAGTTCGAGCACATCATGGTCCTGGACTTCACCATGGTCATCGAGCAACCGGGGAACGGCGCTGAGCCGCTGGTCCTGAGGACGAAGGCCCCGGCGAAGCTCATCGGCACGCCCACCCAGTTCCCGCCGAAGGGCGACCTGTACCAACTGCAGAATCCGGTCGATCTGATCGACCTGGAGAACCCTGACACCGTGGTCGCGACGATCCAGAAGCTCCCGGTCAAGATCGGCGGCCTCTGAGCAGCATCGCCCTGCCGAATCCGGCTGATCTGTAACAAGGGTTCTGGCGCGGGGACTGCGGGCGTGTGACCGTCGCGGGCCCGGAGGACAATGGCGACTCGCATTCATGATCAAGATCGAGGGGGTTGCCGTGTCCGGCGCACCAGATGAGCGCGATTTCTCCGGCCTGGAGGGAGGCGACGGCCCGCAGGCCGTCGACGATGTCCGGGTGGTGGTGGCCTGGTACACCGAGCAGATCACCGGCGAGCGCCGGGCTCCGCTGCCGGACGACGACCGGATCGCGGAGCTGACGGCGCAGCGGAAGGCGGCGTACGCGGACCTGAGGCGGCTGGAGGAGGCCGGTCCGCAGGAGAGGGAGCGGCAGGCCACCCTCTATGCCGCGCGGCTGAGGGAACTGGAGTCGCAGTCGGGGCGCGGCACGGGCAGCAGCCGCACGGCCTGCGTGGCGATCCGGGACAGCTGCATGCGGGCGGGCATCAGCGGGCGGGCCAGAGCGGCGATGGCGTCCAGTTCGGCGCGGTGTTCGGGCAGGGCCCGCCGCAGTCCCTGGTGCAGCCGCACGAACCGGACGGCTTCCTGGTCGGTGTAGGGGCGCAGGCGTTCCGCGGCGAGTGCCCATGAGGCCCGGCCGGGCGCGGCGGGATGTTCCTGGCGCAGCACGGCCTGGCCGCCGCGGCGGCGGATCACGGTGACCGCCGAAATCGCAGGATGGGCTTCGGCCGCCGTTACGGCGCTGGCGATGCCCTGGTAGCAGCGGTCGTGTCCGGTCCGGGAGGTGAACCGCCCGGGCACCTGGGACTGAAGATTGCGGGCGTAGCGCAG
Organism: Streptomyces sp. NPDC058086; assembly: GCF_042885015.1. Lineage (NCBI taxonomy): Bacteria > Bacillati > Actinomycetota > Actinomycetes > Kitasatosporales > Streptomycetaceae > Streptomyces > Streptomyces sp. NPDC058086. The sequence continues at coordinate 27,021 of NZ_JBHVST010000118.1, forward strand.
TGCGGTGGCCATCCGGCTGTCCGTGGCGCGTACGGCCAGCACGACCGCTTCCACCGCGTAGCCCGCCTGGAAGAACGGCAGCGCGCTGCCGAAGAGTTCGTCCGCGCTGCCCGGGGCGGCCTCGATGACCACGTCCCCGCGCCGGTCCCGCACGAACTGCTCGGCCTGGGCGAAACAGGCTCGGTAGTCGGCGCGGATGGCGGCGCCGGCGCCGCGCGGGTCCTGGCGCAGCAGCTGCCGGTAGTCCGGGTGGGAGGCCTTGAAGTCGTCGCCGGTCAGGCGGCTCGTGCCGGGCCGCATCGCCCGGCGTACCAGGCCCGCCGCCTCGGTCTTGCCCGCGCCGGGCTGCCCGATGACGCACACGGCACGGGGAACGTCCCGCGCCGTGATGCCTTCCAGCACCGTCGGCACGATCAGCTCGTCGAAGATCCACCGGTGCTCGTCGAGTGACAGCCGGTGGTAGGCGACGCCGGGCGGCGTCGTGGTGGGCTGGGCGGTGCGGCGGACCGGCTCGGACCAGGCGGCTGCGCGCTCGCTGTCGCGCTGCACCGCCAGGCGCCGGTCCTCACCGGCCAGTTCGGTGTGCACACGCCGGTCGGTACGGGCCAGCTCGCGGCGGAAGGCGGCGGTCTCGGGCGCGGTCCACGGCCGCGCCCGCACCACCCGGTCCGCGGCCGGACGGTGCCGCCAGCTGCCGTCGGGGGCGAGCTCGTTGGCATACAGAACGGTCCCGTCGCGCCGCAGGACGGTGACGCGGTCGGCGAGCTGCTCGGCCTCGATGACGGCCAGCGTGGCCAGCAGGCCCTGCGCGCACGTGTCGTGGTTCTCCCACGACACGTACCGGCCCCTGCCCTTTGCTATCGGCCCTTGGCTGCCAATCGTCATGGGCGTCCTGGATCTGACGGGCATTGCCCTCGTCCTCAGCATGCTGATCTGCGGCTTTGTGCCTTCCTTGCTGTTGGGGGGCTCCTCGGGCGTGCCCGTGCCTGGCGGCTGCTGGCAGCGTGCGGCGCTGTGGGGTCGTGCCTTTTGGATTGCCGACTTCACGATCATGAGCGATCCCAATGTCCATACGGATGGCGCGGTGGTAGTCGCTGCCGTGGGATTTGTGATCTTGGTGATCATCATCGCCCCTCTCATGGCGGGCGCAGTTGCAGGTCGGATCTGCAGTCGTTCCAGCGCAACTCAATGAGTCCTGGACTGCTGGGACATCGGGGAGCAGGAGGCCGGACTCGACCGGCTCGGTGCCGACCTTCTGGAGTACCAGGTTCCGATCGTCGACGTGGTCTACCGCGACCGCAGCGTCGAGGGTCCGGTCAGCGATCGCCTCGGCGTTCAGCCCGTCGCGGAGGGCTTGGGCAGCCAGTGTTCCGGCCCACTCCAGGCCGGCGTCCAGCGTCAGACCCGGCCCTTCGACCACACCGGCGGTGACCATGACCAGTGCGGTGCCCTCCTCCAGTGTGAAGGTCTCCTCGCGGTAGTCGGCGCCTGACAGGACTCCCAGCACCGGACCGCCCGGCAGCTCACGGATGTCACTGCTGCCGTCCTCGCGTACACAGAGCAACGGCACATGGCCCGCGCTAGTGCTCGGCGAGTTCTGGAATCGACGGCTATGCCGCCGGGCCGACGTATGACTCGGCAGCGTGCCATTGAACTGCCGCACGGTTAAGGGGTGTGCTAGTTCCGTAACCCGCCGCGCGGATCGCTGTGAACCAGCTCGAGCATGTCCCGCACCTCTCTTCCGGTCGTGGCAGGAAACAGAACAGGTCTGACATCCGGCCCAACTGTCGGGCACCGAGCCGAGCCATGCCTGGCGCTGCGGCCAACAGGCCGGTCTCCTCAAGTGCTCCGGACTGCCCCTGAGCGACCGAAGCGACTCATGGCCGGAGTCTTCGTCGCAGAGGGCGGTCGCGAGCCCTTTATGGGCCGCTCAGTCGCTTCAGTCGCTTGGGTCGCTGCAGGGTCGGACGAAGGCAGCGACTGAAGGCGCAGCTACCCAGCGACTGTTCGGTCGCTGCTCGTCTGATGTACGAATGCGCAGGTCAAGGCAGTGATCAAGAGTTCACAGCGACCGAAGCGACTCAAGGTCGGGGTATATGAAGACGTTCCTGTGTGCGCGTGTGCGTTACATATAGGGAGTTTCAGTCGCTTCAGTCGCTGTTCTGAGTCTTGTGTAGTGTCTGACCTGCAGTTTTCTGTGAGCTGGAGCGGCAGCGACTGAATGTCTCTGGGTCGCTGCCTTCTGTGCTGGGTCGCTCCCGGTGCCTGCCGGTCGCATCATCGACACGGCCTCGGGGTTCATTCGCACGTGCTCCACGTCCTCACGGGCCACGTTCGCTAGGCTGTGTCCGTCGTTGAGTCGCTTCGGTCGCTGATAGGGGGTGCGCATGCATGCTGACCTGCGCATTTCTGGCAGCGACTCACGGCAGCCCGCCTCTGAGTCTTCAGTCGCTGCCTCCTTGGCCACTGCTAGCTGGTGCGCGCGCCGTGGCTGGCCCGTGCACCCCCTGGCCGCCGGCCGCAAGACCCCGGCCGCCAACTGCACCCAGTGCCGCACGTCTCCGCACCCGCCCGCTGAGTGCCCGTGCCTGCCCGCAGGCCGCTGGTGCCACGGGTTCCACGCCGCCACCCTCGACCAGCGCCATATCACCCAGTGGTGGGGCGCCCACCCGGAGTTCGGCGTCGGCATCGCCTGCGGCCCGGCCGGCCTGGTCGTCATCGACATCGACGCCCACCTCACCCAGCCGCCCACCCGGGACCGGATCCTGCCCGGTATCCCGATCGGCGACGACATCGACCTCACCGGCCTGGCCAATGGCTTCCACACCCTCGCCGTCCTGGCAGCTCTTCGCGGCCAGCGCAGCCCCGCGGAAGATGACACCACGCTGCGCGTCCGTACCCCCTCAGGCGGCCTGCACGTCTGGTACCGGGCAGCGGACAACCGGCGCTGGCGCTGCTCCGCAGGCTCCAGCCAGGGCACCGCGCTGGCCTGGCAGGTCGACGTCCGCGCGCACGGCGGCTACATCATCGCCCCCGGTACCACCATCCGTGACGGCACCTACGTCCCGCTCGACAGCGTCCGCGAGCCGGCCGCCCTGCCCGCCTGGCTTGCCCAGGAACTCGAGCGCACCGGTCACCTGCCCGCCCCGAGCATCCCCGCCCCCCGACCGGTCCCACCACGGGCCCAGCAGGCTGTGCTCGCCGCGGGCGGCGGCCGCGACCGCATCCAGCGCATGCTCGCCTCCGTCCTCGCCCCCATCGAGGCCTGCGGCCACGTCACCGAAGGCGCAGGGTTCTCCGACACCCTCAACCGCGCCGCCTACACCCTCGGCGGCCTCGTCGCCGCAGGCCGCCTTACCGAGGAAGAAGCCGAGCTCGCCCTCACCCAGGCCGCGGCCGCCGCCCGCCCGGGCCAGGAGCGCCGCGCAGCCCAGATCATCCGCAGCGGCATGACCGCAGGCCGCCAACACCCCCTCCACACGCGAAGGGGCCCGCGATGACGTCACACCGCAACGAGACCGAGGCCCTCTTCGAGTTCGACCCCGAAGCCGTCGCCGCCCAGATCCGCAACCAGGCACGCCCCGCACCAACCACCACCGTTGCTCTGCCAACCCAGGCCGACGCCTCCCGCGCGGCCGCCGGAGAAGCAACCGCTGCCGGGCTCCTGCCCGACACCCTCACCGACCGCGGCAACGCCAAGCTCTTCGTCAAGCTGTATGCCAACGACTACCGGCACGTGCCCGGGATGGGCTGGTACCGGTGGGACACCACCCGCTGGCAGATCGACGAGGACGACACCGTGCTCTGGGCAGCCGGTGACCTCGCCGAGGCCATCGCCGTCCACGACCCCCGTGGCGTGCTCACGGCCCAGGCCCTGCAGTCGCATCGCCGCCGCGCGCTGTCCACCACGGGCATGAACGCGATGCTCGCCCAGGCCAAGTCCGCCCCCGGCATGGTTCTCAACGCCGCTCTCCTGGACGCCGACCCGTACGCCCTGTGCACCCCCGACGGGATCGTCGACCTGCGCACCGGCCTGGTCAAAGTCCCCGACCCCAACAAGGACTTCCACTCCCGCTCCACGGCCGTCGGTCCGCAGAGCATGGCCATCCCGCGCTGGGAGCGGTTTTTGAGCGATACCTTCGGCGCCGACGCCGAAGACCGGCAGATGATCGCCTATCTGCAGCTGTTGCTGGGCTACTCCGTCACCGGCGACGTCGGCGGCCAGGTTCTGCCCTTCCTCTTCGGCTCCGGCAAGAACGGCAAATCCGTCCTCCTGGACGTCCTGATGAAGCTCCTGGGCGACTACGCGGACGCGGCCCCGCCCGGCTTCCTGATGGCCCGCCCCTACGAGGGCCACCCCACAGACCTGGCCGAACTCCACGGCCGGCGCGTCATCGTCTGCTCCGAGGTCAAACCGGGGGACAAGTTCGACGAAGGCCGCGTCAAGCTGCTGACCGGCGGCGACCGCATCAAGGCCCGCCGCATGCGGCAGGACTTCTTCGGCTTCAACCCCACCCACAAACTATGGCTGCTGGGCAACCACCGCCCCGAAGTCGGCACCGGCGGCTTCGCGTTCTGGCGCCGCATGCGGCTGATCCCGTTCGAACGGGTCGTCCCCGACCACCGCAAGATCGACAACCTGGCAGACATCCTCGTCACCGAGGAAGGCCCCGGCATCCTCACCTGGCTCGTCGACGGCGCCCGCCGCTACCTGGCCGGCGCCCGCGATCTGACCGGCCCCGAACGCGTCCGGATCGCCACCAGCGCCTACGCGGAGACCGAGGACCACACCGGCCGCTTCTACGACGAGTGCTGCCGCCTCGACACCGAACTGCGCGCGGAACAGACGGCGCTCTACGCCGTCTACCGGGCCTG
>NZ_JBHVST010000119.1:0-31657 GCF_042885015.1 Streptomyces sp. NPDC058086
CATGACTCGTCCGATCCGCCCGGCCCGAGGGCCCGAGGGCGAGCCCCGGGCCAGGCTTCCACATCACGGACTTACACGATCTTTCAGACACGCTCGCGATTCGACGAGGCGATCAACGCCCACACGGATGCTGCCGCACTTTTCCGGGAGGTCGGCGACCGTCACAACGAAGGTGGCGCGCTGAACTACCTCGGGGCTGCTCTCGCTGAGGTGCACCGGGAACGTCGGCGTCGTGCGCAGAGCTTTTGACTCGACCAGCGTGTGGTCGGAGCGGTGCCGTTACCACTCCACCGCCTTGGGCAAGCCCAAGGCAAGCCAGGGCAGACCAGAGTGGCGAACAAGGTCGGGTGATGGTGCCCGGGTGGCGGAGTTGGGCAACGAGATACACGTGAGGAAGCCGGGACTTGTCGTCGTGGACACCGCGGCCACCGACGACGCGACCGTCTTTCAAGCTGCAGGAGGCGCTCGCCAGGCTGTGAACGACCGCGACGGCGGATCGTGCGACCCGGGACGTCGACCAGCCCGGCGTACGGCTGCGCTGCTACCTGGACCTGTGCCAGCCGGTCGCCCCACACACTGCGTCGACTGCAGCCTTGTCGGCAGTCAGCGCAGGCGGACCACGGTGAGCACCGCGTGTCGGGTGGTGCCTGCCACGACTTCTACGACGATCTCCCCGCTTACGGGTGTGTAGGCGTCGCCGCCCTGCGTGTACGCGCGCCCGGACTGGGGGACCAGACGCGGGGCGATCCGGGTGGAAAGTGCCGTGGTCAGGCGCTGGGACAGCGCGATCCGCCCGTCGGGGAGCTGTACGGCGAGTGCCTGCGGCTGGCGCGCGGTGCCGGTGAACCCGGCCACGGTCGCCTCGATCGTGTCTGCGTGGCGGATCTTCAACCATGACGTCCCGGCGCGGCCGGCCCGGTAGGGGGAGGTGGCACGTTTGGCGACGATGCCTTCGACGCCGTGCTCGTGATGGAGGGTGGTGTACCAGGTGAGTGCGGTGTCGCGGTCGGTGGTGGCGGAGACGGCCTGGATCGGGGTGTTCGCGGGCAGTTCTGCCAGGAGGGTGAGGAGGGCTGTGCGGCGCTCGCTTTACGGGCGCGGCCGGACGTCGCCGGATGACAGTTGCAGGACGTCGAAGGCGATGTAGTGCGCGGGGCGTTGGACGGCCAGGCGGCGGGCGCGGGTGGGGGAGGAGGCGGCGCGGGTCTGTGCGGCCTCGAAGCTGATCCGTCTGTCCTCGATGGTGATGATGGCCTCGCCGTCCAGAACGGTCCCGGCCGGGAGATGCAGACCGGCGAGGGCGAGGTCGCCCCATACGGCGGTGACGTCGCGCCCGGAGCGGGCCTGCAGGCGAACCCCGTCGTCGGTCCGCCACATGATCATTCGGTGGCCGTCGAGTTTCACCTCGTAGCTCCAGTCCGTGCCGGTGGGCAGTTCCGGTACGGACTGGGCCAGGGCGACGGAAACGGGCCAGTCCACCCGTCCAGCCTGCGGCGGCCGTGGCTGCGGCGCCCGCCGGTGTTGTGGGGGAGCGGGCCGTGTCGGGGCTCCTAAGCTGGTGGGAGCTCGGGGTTGTCGTGGAGGTCTGTGATGCCCCGACCACTGTGGAGCGGCGCCATTTCCTTTGGCCTGGTGACCATTCCGGTGAAGCTGATGAGCGCCACCGAGGACCGCTCGGTCCGGTTCCATCAGGTCCATACGGAAGACCTGGGCCGGGTGCGGGTGCGCAAGTACTGCGAGGCGGAGGACCGCGAGGTGTCCGCGGCCGAGATCGGCAAGGGGTACGAGGTCTCCAAGGACACGCTGGTCGCCGTCACGGACGAAGAGCTGGAACGGATGCCGCTGCCGACCGCGAAAGCGATCGAGATCGTCGCGTTCGTGCCAGCCGCGTCGATCGACCCGGTGCGGCTCAGCGGCGACAGCTACTTCCTGCAGTACGACGGCCAAGTCGCGGCCAAGCCCTACGTCCTGATCGCCCGGGCGCTGGCCCGCAACACGAAGGTGGCCGTCGCCAAACTGGCGTGGCACGGGCGCGAGCGCCTGGTGCTGCTGCGGGTACGGGACGGGGCACTGATCGCGCACGTGCTCAAGTGGGACGACGAGGTGCGCGACCCCTCCGAGCTCGCGCCGAAGGATGCCAAGGTCACGGACTCCGAGATCGACGAAGCCCTTCAGCTGATCGACTCGATGACGACGGACGACATCTCCGGCTACCAGGACGAGTACCGGAAGACCCTGGAAGCAGTGCTCGAGGCGAAGGCCGAGGGCCGGCAGCCGCCCAAACCGGCAGAGGCGGCCGAGGAGCCGGGCGGCAAGGTCGTCGACCTGATGGCCGCCCTGCAGGAGAGCGTCCGCAAGGCGCAGGCAGCGCGCGGCGAGGACGCGGGTGATGCCGAGGTCCACGCGATGCCGACGGCCAAGAAGAAGACGGCCCGGAAGACGGCGGGGAAGGCGCCTGTCAAGAAGACCGCGAAGAAGTCCGCGGCGGCGAAGAAGCCAGCCCGGGGGCAGCGGGGCGCCTAGGCCGAACTCCCGCGCAGGGCGGGGGCGTGGCGTCGGCTGTGGCGGTCAGTCGAGGGTGCGGAGCTGGGCGTCGGGCTTGCAGCGCGTACAGGCGCGCACGGCCGAGGTGAGGAGCCGGCGTGCTTCGTCGCGCGGGACGGGGCGTCGTCGTTTGCCCGCGGTGTGGCAGCCGCTCACATGCACCTCGATGGGTGGCAGGTCGCCGCTCTATTTTCCGAGTTTCTCCTTGAGCTGGGCCTTGTTCATGGATGAGCGCCCTTCGATGTTTCGACGCTTGGCCTCCTCGTACAGCTGGTCGTAAGTGGGGCCTTGAGAGCCGCTGTGCGAGCGCTGGCCGCCCCGCTGGGACGACGGCTTTTCCTGCCTGGACGTCCTGCTCGCTGTCTTCGACTCGCCGGTGCGGGCGCGTTCCTTGTTGACCGTGCGGGAGGCGATCTCCTTGGCCCGCTTCGTGCTCTCGCCGCGCTGCTCGGCACTTTCCTTGATGTGTTCGTACTGCCGTTCCTGCTTGGGGCTCGACCCACGAGGCATGATCACTCCCTGAATGACTGTCGGGGCGCCTTGCTCACCCTGCGCGCCGCCGGGGCGAAGCCGCAAACGCACGTACTGCGTCCGGGCCGCCTGCACTACCTGTGCAGCCGTCGGGTACCCCACCCAAGCGTCCCGACGTCCGGTGGCGCGGGTCTGCTGGCGGGAGAGGTCCCGTCATGGCGTCGGTGGTTCGGGGAGAGGGGGTTGAGGGTTTCGGTGACCGCCGCGGAGATCCCCTGCTGCAACCGGTCGGACAGCGGAGCGCCATTGACCGCCCCCACCAACTCCTGGGCCAGGTGGTGGAGTTTGGTGTTGGTGTGCTGCGAGGCCTTGACCAGGACGCTCCAGGCGTCCTCGGCGTTCAGACCGAAGGAGGCCATCAGGACTCCGCGAGCCAGATCGATGACCGGTCTGGTTTGCATGGCCCGTTTGAGCTGTCCGATTTCGATGCGCAGGTCCTCCTCGGCATCCTTGGGCAACCCGTCCTCCTCCGCGGGGCTGGGGGTGGTACCGGTACGCATGCCCTGGCCGTTGGCGGCCACGCCGGGACCGGCGTCATCCGGGTGCGGGAAGAGCGGCCAGGTGCGGGTGAGTGTGAGCAGGTGCTCGACCGCGGTTCCCGCGGTCTGGATGCGGACCGTCTTGGCCTCCGCCAGGGCCAGGCGGCGGATGTGCAGCAGGATGTTGAGGCCGGAGCAGTCACAGAAGTCGACCCCGGCGAGGTCGAGGTCGAGGCCGTGGAGTGACTGGGCCAGTGCTTCACGCAGGGCGTGCCGCAGCGCCTGCTCCGTGTCGATGTCGAGTTCACCCGCGACCGCCACGACCGTCCGGTCGCCGGCGGGGTATGCCGCGACCTTCAGGAACGGCGAGGTGTCGGCTCCAACCGTGCCATCCGCTTGCGTTTCGTGGACGGCTTCGGCTGCGCCCCTCGCCTGGGAAGAAAGCAGATGTTCTTGCATGGGAGTCGCTCCCGGGGCATCCATCCACGGGTCTTTGCTCCAGGTTCGGCCTCCCCCACCTCGCACGTCAAGAGATACATGAACTCATTTTCACCCTTTTGAATACGTGAACGTCGGGCACTACGCTGAGAGGCATGGGTGGAGTACCTGAGGGACACAGCGGCTGGACCTTCCTGACCAACCACGCCCGAGTGCTGGCCTCCATCGCCGAAGATCCGGGCACCCGTATCCGTGACATCGCCGCGCGATGCCGGCTCACCGAGCGCGCTGTCCAGAAGATCATTTCCGATCTTGAGCAGAACGGCTATCTCACCCACACCCGGCAGGGCCGCTCGAATCTCTACCGCATCGAAGAGGGAACCATCCTCCGGCACCCGGCCGACGCCGGTCTCACCGTGGCGGGCCTGCTGGCCGCCCTCGACCAGCACGAGAACCCCCACGAAACCCGGCCCGGGCAGGGGGCAGGGCACCAGGGGAGCGATGAAGCAGAAGAGCCTGCTGACGACGACAGCATGACGGCCACGAGATCCGTTCGGGTCGGCCGGCACCGAGTGAAGTCATGACTCGCGAGGATCGACCTCATGGGGACGGCTCACCAGCGAGTGTCTGGCACGACGTGCCGCCGCCCCCCGAGGCTCTCCCGTCCGAACGGCATCTCCCGACCGGGTGTGCAGCTACGCGCGTGTGCTGACGTAGCGCATGGTCGGACCCCACCGTTCGGGGGCCATGCACCACTGGCACAGGCGGACAACAGCCGCCACTGCCGCAGTTGGTCAGTCGAGGATGCGGAGCTGGGCGTCGGGTTTGCAGTGGGTGCAGGCGCGCACGCCCGAGGTGAGGAGGCGGCGTGCTTCGTCGCGGGGTACGGGGCGCTGTCGTTTGCCCGCGGTGTAGCAGCCGCCCGCATGGATTTCGATGGGCGGGCGTCCGTTGCCGATGCCGAGTTCGACGATCCAGTCCGGTTCCTGCGGCCGGTTCTTCCGGCCCTGTTCCTGTTCGGCTTCCTGCTTCTGGAGGGCGGCGATCTTGGTGTCGATGCGCTGCAGCCACATGGCGTGCCACACCCGCATTCTGTGGAATCAGGGTCTGTCAAGCAGCTCGGCATGCGTTGCGGGACCGTCCTAGGTCGGAAGCCGGTCTGCGTGGGCGGCGCCGACGGGATGGCGGACTGTGCGCTGCAGGCAGCTCAGAGCCCGAGTCGCTGATCACGTGGGCTGCCACCACCCTGATGACCAGACACATCACCCGCCGGACCTCCCGTCGCACCGGCCAGCAGCCCTCCCGGGAGCAAGAACGGGACTGACCTCGTGGCCCTGCCGACGAGCAGGGCCACATCTCCCCGGCCGCGACGCCCACGCCGTTACCCGGCCGACGGAGGGCTGCCGCGTCGTTCGGTTACGAGGCGGTCTTTGTCCCGATGCCGTGGGTGAGGAGGCTCTCGGCGGTGTCCTCGATGGTGTCCTCGATGGGACGTGCTCGCCATCCGAGGAGTTTCTCCGCCTTGGTGCTTGTGGCGTCGAGATCCCGGCCGAGCTGGTGTTTGAGCAGGCGCAGTTCTGGGTTCACGATGCCCAGTGTGCGGGCGACCCAGACGGGCAGTTCACGGGTGGGGGCCTTCGCGGCGCGTGCACCGAGGCGGTCGTGCAGGATGCGTGCGATGTCGATGACGCGCAGGCTGTGTCCGGCGATGGCCAGGAAGCGTTCGCCGGCTGCTGCCGGATCGGTCATCGCGCGCAGGTGCAGATCCGCGACGTCGCGTACGTCGACGAAGCCCATCCCGAAGGGAGGGCATGCGGGGACCTGTCCTTCGAGCATTCTGCGGACCAGGCGCAGGGATGGCGGGTCGTCCAGGCCGAGCAGGGGTCCAAGGACTCCCACGGGGTGGACCGCTGCCAGTTCCAGGCCGCCGCCTTCGTCCTGGATGAACTGCCAGGCGGCGCGTTCGGCGAGTGTCTTGGAGCGCTGGTAGGGCGGGATGTCGCTGTCGACGTCTGTCCAGTCCTCCTCGGTGAACGGGGTCGAGCGCGGGGGGTGTCCGATCCCGATGGCGCCGAAGGCGCTGGTCAGGACGACCCGGCGCACACCGGCGTCGCGGGCGGCGCGCAGCACCCGCAGGACGCCCTCGCGTGCGGGGATCACCAGGTCGTCGTCGTTGGCCGGCGTGTGGCGCAGCGTCGGCGAGGCGACGTGGAGGACGAACTCGCAGCCGGCGACGGCAGCGTCCCAGCCGTCGGGGGGTTCGAGGTCGGCGCGTACGACCGTGAGACGGTCGTCGTCGAACGGTGTGGCCGCGTGCAGCCAGGAGCGCAGTGCGGGCTCGCGCCTCAGGTCGCGGACCGTGGTGCGGACGGTGTGCCCGGCCTCCAGCAGGGCTTGGATGCACCAGCTCCCGATGAAGCCGGTTCCTCCGGTGACCAGTACTCGTGTCATCTGTCTCTCCTTCAGCTGTTTGCTCGTGCGGCGATGGGTGCCAGCGGGTGCGTCGCACGGTGGCGCTGGGTGGCGGCCACGCTGCTTCCGAGGAGGGCGTGGCCGATCATGATCGGGTAGATGACGGCGCGCTCGAACAGGCCGATGTTCCACATCCAGCCGGTGAACACGTCGGTCATGAAGAGGGGGAACGCGATCAGTCCGGCGGTGCCGAGCGCGGTGCTCGCGATCGAGCGGCCCCGGGTGAGTCCGATGCGGGTTCTGCCGGTTCCGACGGCGATCGCCATGAGGTTGCCGGCGAGCATGACGCACTGCGCGCCGAAGGTGTGGAAGGCGATCAGGCCGTTGTCGACGTTGGCGTTGGAGCCCTGGAAGATGCCGACGAGTGAGACTCCGACGCCGGCGAGGACGGCGAGGATCATGATGATGATCGGGCGGGCGCCCTTGCGCGGGTCGAACACGAGGAACGTGCCGATGATCAGGAGGGTGCCGTAGATCACCCAGCCGGTGTCCATGACGGCGCCGAGGGGGGAGTTGGCGACCTGCCCGAACGCGGTCTGTGGCGGGCCGGTCAGGCCGAGGTGGCTGACCCAGTTGTACAGGGGCGAGTACGGCGGGTCCTGCATGCGGCGGCGGTGATGAACTCGGCGACCCAGGACACGAGCGGGCCGAGAAGGATGAGGAGGGCTCCGGCGCGGGCAGCAGGACCGGAGCGGACGATGGGGTTCATGCGAGAGCCATTCCGGGCACGCGCTGGCGGATGGCCTCCATCTCGGCTTCGTCCGAGACGCCCTGCCAGTCGTAGCGGGGGGTGTACGGGGCCTCCAGGGCGCGCACTTCGTCGTCGGTGAGCTCGATGTCGAGGGAGGCCACGGCCTCGTCGATCTGCCGGGTCGAGCCGGCGCCGACCAGCGGCGCGGTGACGACCGGCTGGCGTCGCAGCCAGGCGAGCGCGACCTGTGCGCGGCTGACGCCGTGTGCGGCGGCGACCTTCCCGACGGCGTCGATGATCGCGTGGTTGGATGCCTCCTCGGCCGGTGAGTAGAGCAGGTCCGCGTAGGCGCCGTCCGTCTCGGAGCGCACCGTCGAGCGGGCGTCGTCCCAGGCGCGGGTGAGGCGGCCGCGGGCCAGCGGCGACCAGATGATCGTGCCGACGCCCTCGTCCAGGCACAGCGGGATCATCTCGCGCTCCTCCTCACGGGCGAGGAGGTTGTAGTGGTCCTGCATCGACACGAACCGTGCCCAGCCGTTCTCCTTCTGCAGGCGCAGCGCCTTCGCGAACTCCCACGCGTGCATGGACGAGGCACCCAGGTAGTGGACCTTGCCGGCCTTGACGAGGTCGCTGAGGGCTTCGAGGGTCTCCTCCCAGGGGGTGGAGTGGTCGTTGCGGTGGATCTGGTAGAGGTCGATGTAGTCGGTGCCCAGGCGGCGCAGCGAATGGTCGACCTCGGTCATGATCGCCTTGCGTGACAGGCCGCGGCCGTTGGGTCCCAGCCGCATCGGATGGCGCAGCTTGGTCGCGATCACCACTTCGTCGCGGTCGGCGAAGTCCTTCAGGGCGCGGCCGAGGATCTCCTCGCTGGAACCGTTGGAGTACATGTTCGCGGTGTCGAAGAAGTTGATCCCCGCCTCCAGCGCGTGCTTGATGAGCGGGCGTGTGTCCTGTTCGCCCTTCGACCAGACGGGGTGCCCGCGGTCGGGCTCGCCGTAGGTCATCGCGCCGATCGCGATCGGGGATACGTCGAGGCCGGTCATGCCGAGCTTGATGTATTGCATGACGCTCCTTAGAGTAGGTGGAGAGCTCTCCGGATAACGTGATGGAGAACTCTCCACTTATCAAGGTGAGGTCCCGTGGTCCGCTCGGACGCCCGTGAGAACAGGGCGCGCATCCTCGCCGCCGCACGCGAAGCGCTCGCGGCGGACGGCAGCACGTCGATGAACCAGATCTCCCAGCGCGCGGGAGTCGGCGCGGGCACCCTGTACCGCAACTTCCCCACCCGCGAGTCGCTGGTCCTGGCCGTCTACCAGGACGAAGTGGCACGCATCACCGGCACCGTGCCCGACCTGCTGGCCCAGATGCCGCCGCTGGAAGCGCTCCGCCACTGGACGACCGACCTCGTCGAGGCCATGCGCAGAAAACACGGCCTCGGCGACGCTCTGGGCCCGGGCGCGCACCAGGCGATCAGCGAGCAGAGCTACGGGCCGGTCATCGCCGCCATCACCCAGCTCCTCGACGCCGGCAAGAACGACGAAAGCATCCGCCCGGACGCCGACCCAGGAGACTTCCTCCAACTCACCGGCGCCTTGTGGCGCGCCGCGTCCAGCCCCGAGGACCGGGCACCCCACATGCTCGCGCTCATCCTCGACGGACTCCGCACGCACCGGTAGACGACGCACACGCGACAGGGCCGCCAGATGTATGGCCCTTCCGTGGAAACGGATTTGTCAAGCTTGCGCTGCTTTGCCCTGACGGACGGCGACGATCGGTAGGAGCTGAGCGCTGCCGGGTGCTGTGATCTGTTGGGGTGTTGGCCCGGCCGGGGTCGGGGTATCGGCGAGTCTGTTGAGGAGTTGGTCGATCGCGGTCTGGCCGTCGGTGAGGGCGGCTTGTTCGTCCTCGGTGAGCGGGATCGAGACGGCCATCTTCTGCAAGTTGCCTTTGGCTTCGAGGAGTTGGGCTCTCGTGGAGTCCATATCCCTGGGACCCCGGAGTGGTCGACCGGTTCGGCTCCGCAGCGCAGGGCGGGCGCCTCGCAGTGGCCGAGCGCGGCGACAGCCCGCTGCACCGCGAACAAGACCTTCATGCCCCCGTAGGTCAGGAGATCCTCCTGACGGACGCGGTCGAAGACTGCGGTGGTGAGATCGCTGCTGCGGGGGCTGCGGTTGAGGAGGAAGAGCTGGCTCATCACGGAGGCCACGCCCTTGTCGTGGTCCTGGCCGTACCGGTACCCCCAGCCGGTCAGCACGGTGCGTACTTGTCCGATCTCCGTTTCGACCAGGCGTCGGCCGAAGACGCGGCAGGCTAGCGCCAGCCGGTCGAAGTGCCCCAGCTGATTGAATCCGGTGAAGCCGGCCAGGTGGTAGGCGTACCCGCAAAGAGAGGGGCGCACCGCTCCCGGGGTCCAGTCGGGGACCTGCCCTTGAAACACCCTGTGATTGCGGCCGAGGAAGCGCAGCCACTCCTCCGCGTCCCAGTCCCAATACGCACGGCCCGTATCCGCACACCGCAGCAGCGCCACGGCGACGGCGTCGTTCGTGGACCGCCGCACATGCTCGGTGGACGGCACGTCGAAACTGGCGTTGACATCCTGCAGCGGGCGCATGAGACGGCTGATGTCAGCCCACTGCGGGGCATCGGGGTCGTGATAGCGATGCCGTCGCAAGTTGCGCAGACTCAGCTCGCGAATGCCGCGTTCCTCCGCCCTGGTCAGCGCTGGCGAACGGTCGTAGTGGCGCAGGTCGATCGGGGAGTGCCAGTACCCGAGCGCGTCTTCGGACAGGGAAGCGGCCGTCATCGCGAAACCCCTCCCGCAGTGGCCACGGGTATGCCGGCGGTGAGCATCTGGACCCGCCAGGAGTGGATGTGCTCCATCCCGCTCTTCAGCTTTTCGGCCAGATCACGGCCGGAGAGATGGATGTACTGGAGCGTCGTTTCGGTATGGCGGTGACCGGCGAACGAGGCGATGGCATGCAACTCCCAGCCCATGCGCGCCAGGTCGGTCAAGCAGAGATGTCGGGTAGTATGGGTGGAGAACCGCTCGACACCAGCCGTCAACGCCAGGCGCCGGACCACCTTCGACCACGTCCACAGACTCAGCGACTGGCCGTGGTTGCGCCGTGACTCCGACAGGAACAGCGGCCCCCGTGCCCGGCTGACCGTCGCACGATGCACGAGGTACTCACTCAGCAGTACACCCGTCGGCGCCGAGTACGGCACCACCCGTTCGAGCCGGTTCTTCGTCGTCTCCGCCCGCACCCGCACCGTTCGGTGCGCCGGATCCAGATCATCGGTCCGCAGCGAGCACAACTCCTCACGCCGCAGCGCCGCGTCATAAGCCAGCGCCAGCATCAGCCGGTTGCGCACCGGCTCACACCGCGCCACATCCAGAAGATCCCGCCACTGCTGCTCGCCGGGGATCCACGGCAACCGGGAAAAACGTGGCACCAGGCCCCGCTCCTGACCGCCGCGCCGGCCCGGCGTGTACCGCCCGCGGCCCACCGGGTTCGATGCACGCACCCCTTCCTCCATGAGGAAGTCGTAGAACAGACGCACCGGCACCAGGCGCTGCTGGACCGTAGCGTTCGCCAGCCCCGCCCCGGAAGTGATCGAGACGACGTTCGCCCCACGCCGGTGAGGCCGCGACGTCAACTCGCGAACAAACACCCCCACATGCGCTCGTCCGGCAGCCAGCGGATCGACGCCCTCCCGCTCGCACAGGCTCAGATACTCCGCCAGACCTCGTGCGTACGCCTCCAAGGTTCGCGGCGCACGACCTAGGTCCTCCCACGCCTGCAACCAGGTCGCTGCAAGCTCATGCCGTGCCAGTACCGGCCATTTGACCACCAGTGACGATGTGCTGCTCAAGCCGTTCCCCAGGTCCGTGAATGAAGCCGGGCAACATGATCACCCAGGCAGATTCCACGTAACTTCTAGGGTGAGCAGTCGTGCCAGGTCAGGCGGCAGATTATCGAACATGTTTCCGATTCTAGATCCGTGGGTGACCGGGCTCCTCCTCTCGCATGTTCGAATTTTAGTTCGATAATGTGGGGTGGAGGAGGTGGGTGCTGTGGAGGCAGGGACGGAGGCACGGGGGGTGGCGAGTGTGATGCATGTGCGCTGTCCGGACCGGCTGCCGGAGGACGTCTACCGGCAGGTCCTCGAGCAGCTGGCGGAGCTGTCCCCGGCCGTCCAGGCGCTGCCCCCGTCGGCGGCCTTGGTGGAGCTGAAGGGCGCGTTGCGCTATCACGGCGTGGATGGGCGGCGGCTGGGGGAGGTGCTGCGGGTGCGGACCATTTCCCGGCTGGGTGTCGACGTGCGGGTCGGGATCGGCCCGTCCATTACGGTCGCGGCCACCGCCTCCGGCCAGATCACCGAGCCGGGCGGCGTCCTCGCCGTCGGCCCCGGCCAGGTGGCCGACTGGCTCGGACCGCTGCCCGTTGAAGCTCTCCACGGCATCGGCCCCCGCCAGGCCCAAGTCCTGCGCGACTTCGGCGTGCACTGCGTCGGCCTGCTCGCCGCCGTTCCGCCGGCGACGGTGCAGCGTCTCCTGGGCGGCCGGGCCGGACGCCAGGCCGTCGACCGGGCCCGCGGCATCGACCCCCGCCCCGTGGCCCCGCGCGCCCTGCCCGCCTCCGCGAGCGTGAGCCGCACCTTCCCCCGGCACACCCTGGACGGTGCCGCCGTCCGAGCGGCCCTGCTCGACCTGGTCGTCACCCTCGCCCTCCAGCTCCGTGGTCGGGGCCAGGCGGCCCGCGGTCTGACCCTGGTCCTGCGCTTCGCCGGAGGCACCAGTTGGGAGAAGACCCGCCGGCTCCCGGAGGCGTCCGCACACGATGACGACCTGCGCACGCCGGCCTACCGGCTGATCGACGCGGCAGGACTCCAGCGAGGCCGCCTCACCGGAATCACGCTGAAAGGCGAGGACCTGATCGCCGCCGGCCAGGTGGCCGAGCAGATCAGCTTCGACGGTGCGCGCGAGGCCCGGCTGGTCGCCGAAGAGGTCAGCGACCGCATCCGCGCCAAGTTCGGGTCCGGCGCGATCCGCCCCGCGACCACACTCCTGCGCGTCTCCTGACCCGTCCGACCCTGCCGTGGAGGCGAGAGCCGTGCTGCTCCAACCGCCAGGACTTCCAGGCCTGTTGCCCCACGCTTTGCCGCACTGGCCGTACGCCACCGCGGTGGATCAGGCGCTGGTCGGCCGCGGTGTCCCGCCGGGCATCGTCCGCCTCAACCTGGGCGCCCGCCCGGATCAGCTGATGCGGATCCGGCTGGGGTGGGATGTGAGCCGCTGCGTCGGCCCGGGCGGAATCCGTCTCCTCTGGGACGAGGAGACGGGCTGGGCGTACGCCTACGTCGGCCCCGGATACTCCATCCCCCGAGGCCCGGTCACCTCACTCCAGCGTGTCTACGCGGCACCCGAGGCGGTCGCCGCCGCGGCCGACTCCCTCGTGCACACCGGACGCCCGCCCGCCGAAGTACACGAAGAGGAGTGGCCGCAGGCGGGCGCGGTACGCGCCGCGATCGACGCGTGCCGTCTGCGCTGAGCAGGCGAAGGGGCCTGGTGAGCGCGCAGTTTGAGGGCTCGCCCAGTCCCGTGGAAGAACGCAGGGAAGGTTGAGCGGTTGGGTTGCTTGGCTAGGTCAGGTGTCGGCTCCGGCGTGCGCACGGCGGCCTCCGGAATGGGGGCCGTGCCAGTCCAGGCACAGGACGGTGGCGTCGTCTCTCACGTGGCCGTTGCAGGCGTCGGTGACCGCGGCGACCAGGGTGCGCACGACCTCGCGCGGGTGCTCGCTGGCCGTTGCACGGATGAGGCCGGGCAGGTCGACTGTTTCCGCGTGGCGTTCTTGCATGCCGTCGGTGTAGAGCACGAGGCGGTCACCGGCGCGCAGGTCGAGGTCCTGCACCTGGTACGCGCCTTGCGCGGCGATGCCGAAGGGCAGGTCCACGGCCAGGTGCGGTTCCTCGACCGTGCCGTCGCGTAGCCGTAGCGGCCAGGGGTGGCCGGCGTTGACGAGCTGGGCGCTGGTCCCGTCCAGGGCGATGCGCAGCAACTGGCCGGTGGCGAAGGTTCGTCGGCCGTGGTCGAGGAGGGCCTGGTGGGTCTGGCGGGCCTGTTCGGCTAGGTCCGTCCCGGCGCGACGGGCGCCGCGGGAGGCGTTGACCAGGAGGGTGGCGTCGAGCGAGGCGTCGACGTCGTGGCCCATGGCGTCGGTGATGGACAGGTGCAGGGTGTCCTGGTCGAGGCTGTAGTCGTAGGTGTCACCGGCGATGTCGGAGGCCGGGACCAGGGCGCCGGCGAGGGCGAACTCGGCGGCTTCGCAGGAAGGGGCCGCGGGCAGGAGCTGGCGCTGGATTTCCGCGGCCAGGCTGACCGAGGCGGTGCGGTTGCCCCAGTGGTAGAGGTCGGTGAACCGGCGGTCGGTGACGATGATGTACGCCAGCGCGTGCGCAGCCTCTTCGACCTGCTCCAGCACGTCCTGTGTGACCCGGGTGAGGAACAGCTCCAGGACACCGATGGTGTCGCCGCGGTTGGTGACAGGGGCGAATACCCGCTGCCCCTGCTCGCCCTCCGGGGCCTGCACCAGCTTCTGGGTGCGCAGGACCTCGTCGTAGACGCTGCTGCCGGCAAGGGGGACCTGTTCGGCGCGGCCCTCCTGTTGCGCCGACATCTTCTCGCTGACCCGCAGCATGCGCCGGCCGACGACGTCAACGAAAAGGAACGACACGTATTGCGCGCCGAACCGGTCGCGTAGATTGCGCGCCACGATCTCGAGGGATTCCACCGGCGCGGCGTCCTCCGCCGCTGCGAGCACCTCAGCCAGTCCCATCCGATCCCGCACCACCATCAGCCTCCCTGGTTACCGATTCTCCTTCCCACCGAAACGACAGGCATCACGGCTGCGACACATTGCCTCAGCAGGTAATCGCCTGGCGAGATATCCGATCAAACGTCGGCGGCACGCACTCAAGGAATCGTTGGCGCAGGACAGACTCCCAGGGCCGCGAGAGTCCGGTGTGGTGCAGCCAGTACCCGCCGAGCGGACGGGGTGCTGGCAGCACATTGGCCCTTGGGGATGACTTCTCCGGCTGCCTCTATGCGACATCCACCAACACGTGCGCCGGTATGTCCACGGATTGGGGCAGGGCATGCTGGTACCCGTACGAACAGGCCGGGAGGTGCTGGGATGCGGTGGTGGACCGGGGCGTGGATGGTCGCCGGGATCGTCGTCCTGCGCCACGTCGGCGGGTGGCGGATCGACGGGAGGGCCGTCCGGGAGCGGCTCGGCCGTGCCGTCCAGCAGTGCGCCGACGCACACCGCGTCCGCAGCACCGTCCGCGAGCCCGACCGGGGGGAAGCCGTCGGTAGCGGCCACCACGCCCTCCGCTTCGGCGGGAAGCAGTGCCGCCGGGCACGCAGAGGTGACCGTCGCTCCGGGTGACGCGCCCGTACGGGAGCTGTGCGCCGTGTCCACTCGCCAACCGGGCACCAGGACGAAGACCGGCGCGGAGCGACCGCTGTATCCCCCTGACACACCAGCGGGGCACCCCGGGTTCTTCCGAGGTGCCCCGTTCGATGTCGTGATCGTTTCAGCTCGTGATCACAGGGTTGAGCACTGCCCCTGCCGTGCACCGGTTACCGAGTTGGGATGCCCGTCGTTGGTGGGAGCCGGGACGTTTCCGGAGCAGATCAGGGATCCGCCGATGGTGTTCCCCTCGACTTCGGCCCGGGAGTCCTCGGGGAAGGGGCCGGTACCAGTCGTGCCCTGCACCTGCACCGAGCCTCCGACATGGTTGGCGACGACCTCGGCACCGCCGCGGTTGTCGGACAGCGCCAGCTGGCCGGTAATCCTGTTTCCGGCGCAGCCGTCGTCACCGGGGTCCCCGATCACCACGAATCCGGTGGCCCTGGCGACGTTCACCGATCCGGTGACCGTGCTACCGCAGATGCCGAGCCGGGTGCCGCCCGAGGACAGGACGCTGCCCCGGATCGTGGAGTTGCTGATGAACAGCGCGCCACCGGCCGCGCCGTGTACGGCGCCGCCGATCGTGGCGTTGACGATGCAAGTGCTGCCGGTGCCCGCGAATACCGCGTTCGCGACCGATCCGGAGATGGTCCGGGTACAGGTCACCGTCTGGGTGGTGGACTCCAGGCTGCCCGCCAGGTAGTTGGTGTCACCGCTGTAATGGGCCGTGATGGTGTGGGCTCCGGGCAGCAGGTTCGAGGTGCTGACCTGCGTCCGGCTGCAGTTGGTGCCGCCGCCCGGCGACAGCGTTCCGGTGCCCAGGAGCGTGCTGCCGTCGCGGAACACCACCGTTCCGGTCGGCGGCGCGGCCGGGTTGGTGCTCGCGTCGGTGGCACAGACCGTGTCGGTGAAGGTGACGGCCTGGCCGAACGCCGACGGGCCGGCGGACGTCAGGGTCGTGGTGACCGGCGCCTGGTTGACCGTCTGCACCAAGGTCGTGGCGGTGCTGGGCTTGAGATCGCCGTTACCGCTGTAGGCGGCGTCCGCGTGGTGCTGGCCCGGGCTCAGGGTGGCGATGCTGCTCGAGACTGCCTGCCCGGTCGTGGTGTCCACCGGCACCGGGCTGCCGAGCGGGTTGCCGTCGACCTTGAAACTCACCGTGCCGCTGTCGGGCACGGGGGTGACCATCGCGGTGAAGCTCACCGGCTGGCCGTACACCGAAGGGTTGGCGGAGGACGCCAGCGAGGTCTGGGAGTCCTGCGGGGCGGTCTTGAAGAACATCGCGTCGACTCCCGGCGGCGTCGTGGCCGGGTTCGGCCCGCCGGCGTTGCCGGAGAAGGAACCATAGAAGACGTTGCCGACCGCCTTCATCTGCTGGAAGTCACCGAGGACACGCTGGGCGTCGTCACTGTCGCTCATCTCCGGAGAGGAGAACGACTGCAGGACGGTGTCGGTGAACGTGACACCGTGATCGGTGCTCCGGGCGAGATGCGCGGAGAAGATGGGGAAGCCCGCGGTGTTGGGGCCGTCGGAGGTGGTGTACAGGACGCCAACGGTCCCGTCGGCGAGCACCGCCACCGAGGGGAGCGCCGCGTTAGTCGAGGTGGATACGTTGTGCTCCGCCCCGACGGCGAGACCGCCCGCTCCGTCGTCGGTGAGCCGCCGGATCCTGATCTGGTTGTTGCCCGAGACGTCCGTGCCGTAGGCCACGTACACATCGCCGTCGGACGGGTCGACGGCGGCGTGGTCGATACCGCCGAGCAGGGCGTTGACCCCGCCGAACTTGTACGTTCTGCCCTGGTGGGTGTCGGCCGTGGCCACGGCGATGCCTTGCGGGCTGCCACCCAGCGTCCAGCCCGTCCCATCACCCTTCCACCGGTTGATCCGGAAGGTGATGTTCTGCGGATCGCCGGTCCCGGCACCGGTCTGGAAGAGCGTGTAGACCCAGCCGTTCCGCGGGTCGGTGGCCAGGCGGACACCGCCGCTAGTCGCATCGTTCGTGACCACCGTCCCCGGCGAGTCGGGCGCGGTGAAGTTGAACGGCTTGGCGGGAGACGAGACCGCAACCTGCGCCGCCGGAGAGGCGGCGGTGTCCTCGTACGAGACGTAGACGTCGTCCTGGGTGGCGTTGGACGGGTCGCGATTCACCAGCAGCCAGGGCTGGTCGGCGGTCGTGCTCGTGCCGCTGACGGGCGCGGTCGGGGTGCCGTTCCAGGTCCACGCTGCCGGATTGGTGGGATCGCCGGTCGATCCGACCACCACTCGGCTCTGGGTGCAAGGATTACTGGGGCACGTCAGGAAGGCACCGTAGAGCGTGCCGTCGCGGCCGTAGTCGACGGTCTGGTCGGCCGGACCATTCGCCTGGTCGGTGAGACCGGGGGGCGGGATACTGGTCTCGTTATCCCAGTTCACGCCGCCATTCTTCGAGTAGAGCAGGTCGGCGCTGGCGCTGCTGCTGCCACTGCCCCACTTCATATTGTGGAAGCGTGTGATGACGATCTGGTCGGGGTTGGCCGGGTTGATCGCGATGGACGGCTCGCCGCGGCCATTGGGGCTACTGGCGAGCGCGCTCGCGTCAACGACGGTCACCGGGGCGGCGCTCAGCCTCGACCTCGGCTGCCCCCCGGCCGGATTCCGCAAGTCCAACGGCGCGTTCCGCACGATGCGACTTGCCGAAGCCGTCGAGGCACCGTCCGCCCACGCCCGCGAAGGCAGCAGGACCATGGGTACTGAGGTCAAACAGAGCGAGATGGCGGCAGCAAGAGCTCGTCTCGCCACAGGCGGCGCCTGGCGGAGCGCAGGCGCGTCTGTTCCGGGTAGCACGGGCGGGTCCCCTCATCGGTCGCACGGGTCGATCGCCAGGGTGCCGACGATTGCGGCCGGGTAGACGTCAGCAGCACTGCCGATCCACACGTTTGCCTTTGCGAACCACTCGCGTGGCCTCCAGGAACCCTCGACTGGCGGGGCATCACCCCCGGTCGCGGACCATGACTGGGCTGACGGTTTGCGTAGCAGCCTTCTCGTTGATCCGCAGCAGGCGTCGTCCACCGACGTCGACGAACAGGAACGACACATATCGCGCGCCGAACCGGTCGCGCAGATTGCGCGCCACGACATCGAGGGAGTTCACCGACGCGGCAGCCTCCGCCGCTGCTAGGACCTCGGCCAGTCCGATCCGATCACCCGCCACATCAGCCTTCTTGAGGTACCGACTCCCTTTCCCGCCGACAGGACGGTACGTGCCTCGGTGAGAGGTGCGATCAGGCTTCGCTGGCACGCACTCAAGGTGCGCTGTCACAGGACTCCCAGAGCCGCGAGAGTCCGGTGTGGCGCAGCCAGTACCCGCCGAGCGGACGGGGTGCCCGGCAGCACATCTGCCCCCACTGTTTCGTTACGGGGACGATCCGGGCTGGGGTCTGTCGCTCGAGTCGGATGGGGGTGGGACGGTGGCTGAAGCTGGGGCGGGGGGCGGGGTGTGCTGTGTGATGCGTTCGTGGTGTGTGAGGCCCCGGTCGGGGTCAGCGAGGTTCAGGAGCCGGTCGCGCTGTCGTCGTTAAATTCTTGGTCCTGGGCGTGGGCGGTCTGGCAGGGGTGTTGACCTGCTGTGGTGGGGGTTGTGGTGGGGGTCTGGCAGGCCGTGGTCGGGGGGTTGGGCCGGAAAGTGATGTGCCTGGTCGGGGTGCCGTGGTGGGGGCGGTCGTGTTTACGGTGAAGGCCGTTCGGACGTCCTCGCCCGCCTCGTGGGGGCTGTCCGTACATCCCCTAGTGGCAGCGGGTCCGGCGCCACGGCCGGCACTCACCAGCTGGTCCCGGATCCGTCGCCGTGAGGACCGGCCACAGCCACGAGAGCAACGGAGGTGCCCCCAGTGCGGATCGCGGTCCAGCTGCGCAGTCATCGCCGTACCAGCCCGCGGAGTGCAGCGCGCACTGCGGTGAGCAGAGGCGGGCGTGCCCTACCGAGTCCCCTACCGTTCCCCCCACCAACTCCCCTACCGGGCCCTGTAGTAGCCTGCCCCCGGTTTGCGCAGGTCAGACCTCTATTCGGCGCCGCTGGCAGCCCAAGGGGGCACCAAGTGCGCAGGCCGTGAAGCAACCCAAGACTGAGGGGGAGTGGTGGGGGTGGGTGGGTCGCGGACGTATCCGTACGGGTCCACGAGCGCGGTGCGCGCACACGTTCTGGCTGCGCTCGGGGTGCTGAAGCTCGCGACCGCCGATCAGATGCACCGGCTGATGGCGCCGGGGCACAAGGACAACAAGGCGTTCCGGAATGCGGCGTTGGATCTGGCGCGGCATGGTCTCGCGGTCTCGGAGGGCAGTGCCCGGGACGGTAACAAGCTCTGGAGCCTGATGCCGCTCGGGCTGGACGCGGCCGCGGAAGTCCTGGACCGGCCGGTTGGGGAGATGGGCGGGACCGCGCGTGGTGCGGCCCGTTCGGGTGCCCCGCACGCGATGGCGGTCAACGAGACGGTCATCGCGATCACCCGCACGCCCGCCACGGCGACCCGGCCCGTGCCGCGCCAGCAGCCCGCCCCGACGGCGCCGCCCGCCCCGGAGCAGGCGCCGGCCCCGGGGCTCGTGCTGGAGGCGCAGGGGATGGGCTGGATCGGCTCCTGGTCGACCGAGGTCCCCCTCAGCCTCCCTACCAGTAGGGGCAACCGGGCCGGGGTCCGCGCGGATGCGGTCCTCCATGTGCCGGAGGCGGGGCTGCCGGTGTTGTTCGTGGAGGTCGACAACTGCACCGAGTCCGCCGCACCCTGGCGGCCAAGTTCGAGAAGTACCTGCGCTACTTCCGGTTGAAGTCCAAGAACCCGCTCGGCAGCGAGAGTCCGGTGTGGCGTACCCAGTGCCCGTCGACCGGGCGGCGGGAGGGGCACCCGCCGGTCGTGGTCGTCTTCAACCCCGGCCTGCGGACCGGCTCGCAGGTCCTGAAGAACCGCATGAACACCGTCATGGAGCTCACGCGTCCCGTCTGGTCCGGCAGCTACCACGTCGCCGGCGGCGGGTACGGCGCCGAAGAACGGGACGGCTACTACGACTACGCCGACGCCATCCCCCTCCTCTTCACCACCCTCGACCGCCTCCAGACCAGCGGCCCCCGGATTGCGGTGTGGTGGCGGTGCGGACACGGCCAGTGGGAAACCCTCCCCGACGCCCTCGCCAACCCCGCCGACCATGACGCCTGGTACGCCCGCGACGAGCAACGCCGCCGCCAACGCGACGAAGCAGAGCAGCGACGGCAACAGGAGTGGGCAGTGGAGAGGGAACACTGGGCTCAGGAACCTGACCCAGTGCCCGAGCCGGAACCCGTACCGCCGTGTGAGCGGTGCGGACTGCCGATCACCGGCCATCCAGGCGAGGACGCCGAGCTCGCCCCGCCCGAGGACGGACGGCACTGCGCCTCCTGCCGCACCGACCTGCGCCAGTACCCGACCCTGCGCGAAACCCTCTTCGGACGCCGCCAGCGCAGCAAGTAGCCCGGCCCCGCCAGAGCGATACCGGGGCCGGGCTACGGCTGAGAACCCTAGACCGGGCAGCGGAAGTCAGGTCCTCAGCCGTCGCGCATCAGGTTCGGTCCCAGTACGCGATCTCTTGTGAAACGACGTCCGCCGCCGACAGGCACGCCACCGGGGGCCCGCCAGCGCGCTGACGATACGGAGCGCGGTACTCGCCTGAGTTCCGGGCCGATGCCGTTGCGCTGTATCACTCGAGCTCGGGTGGGACGTACGCGTCGGTGGCCAAGGACCTGGGCGTCAACCACGAGACGCTCCGCACGTGGGTGCGGGATGTGCGTCAGCCCCCAGGGCTGCGAGGGACGCGGTAGCGCTCACTCCTTACCGGCCGGGCGGGCGCCGTGACGCCGTGCCCGGTACGCGCGTTTGGCCAGCGTGCCCTCGTCGAGTTGCTCGGTCGTGCCGTAGTTGCGCCAGCCGGTGAGGCGTCCTTCCGAGTTGTACTTGGCTGACAGTCCGGGAGGATCCATGTGATCTCCGTGTTCCCGAACCAACTTCTGGGGCAGCATGACCACTGCCGTGACGCCGTGGGGAGATGACCTGCGGAGCTGGACGCGGATGCCGTGGCGGCCGGAGAGCCGGCCGACGACGAACATACCCATGCGCCGCGCCACCGAGACGTCGACGACTGGTGGGTTCAGGAGCCTGTCGTTGGCCTCCTCAAGGTCCTTTGTGGTCATGCCGATGCCGCTGTCCTGGATTTCGATTTTCGCGCCGCCGCCGGACAGCAGCTGGCTCGTGACGAGCACCTCGGTGTCCGGCGATGAGAACGTGGTCGCGTTCTCCACCAGCTCCGCGATGAGGTGGACGATGTCGTTCACCGCCCGGCCGTCGACGTCCGCGGTCACCAGTCCGCGTAGTTGCACACGCTGGTACTGCTCGATCTCGCTGATGGCGGCTCGGAGGACATCCACGAGCCGGACTGGGGCGCTCCAGCGACGGCCCGCCTTCTCGCCGGCGAGGACAAGTAGATTCTCTCCATTGCGGCGCATGCGGGTGGCCAGGTGGTCGATCTTGAAGAGGCTGGCGAGCAGGTCGGGGTCCTGCTCGCCGTTCTCCAGACGGTCGATCAGCTCCAGCTGCCGTTCCACGAGGTTCTGGCTGCGCTGCGAGAGATTGACGAACATCGTGTTGATGCGGCCTCGCAGTTGCGCCTGCTCGAACGCCAGCCGTACCGAGTCGCGATGGACGTCGTCGAACGCGCGGGCGACACCGCCGATCTCGTCGGTCGAGTTGATGGCCGTGGGCTTGACCTCGATGGCCTCCAGTTGCGCGCCGCCGGAGCCCCGCAGCAGCCGGACCACCTCGGGCAGGCGGCGTTCCGTGATGTCGAGCGCGGAGGCGCGCAGTGTGTGCAGCGGGCCGACAATCGACTGCACGAGGACGTGCGTCCCACCGCACGTGAGCAGGAGGATCAAGAGTACGACGAGCGAGGAGACGAACTCTGAGCGCTCGGCCTGGTGCTGCTCGCGCGAGCTCTCGTCTTCGACCGATCCGACGAGCCGCTTCTCGACCAGACGCATCAGCTGGATCTTGCTCGTCATGGTGTCGAACCACTCGTCGGCGTCGAGGCGGAGCCGACTGGTGTCCTGTCCCGTAAACGCCTGCTTCGCGAGCATCTCAGCCTTGTTGACGTCGCTTCCGGTGACGGTGCGCTCGTAGAACTGACGGTCGGTCGGCGACGCACCGGACAGGAACTCGCCGAGCAACGTCTGGTGCTGCCGACTGGCGAGGGTCAGGCTCTGGGCCTCGTTCGCATCGACGTGTCCCTGTGTCAGCGCCCCGCCGAGCAGCGCACGTTGCCGGGAGACTTCCTCCGTGGCCTGTGCGAAGGTCTCGAGCGTACCGGCCCTCACGGCAAGGGGTTGGTGGGCGATGTCCGGCGTGAGAAGGTCAAGGGCGTCGCTGAGCTCGGCGATCAACGCCGTGTATGCGTCGACCGGGGACAGCAGGGGCATTTTCGAGTGGGCCGCCGTGTGGCGCAGTGACGTCACCTTCCCGCCAAAGGTGTTGAGCACCGCGAGCCGGGTGGCCAGGGCGGGGTTCGCCCCGCGGTGGACATGGGCTGCCTCGGTACGGACTCGGTCGAGCGCCGCGTCCACCTTGGAGCGCTGAGTGTCCAGTCGGCTCGTGTCGCCCGTACGCCCGGCCGCAACGTAGAGGGCGGTGAGATCGCGTTCGTCCTCGATCTCCTCCAACAGCCCCGTGCCCTGGTCGACGACACGGACGAGCTGACGGACGTTGTCGATGTCCTGTGCGTTCTGTACGGCCGAGCCGACCCACAGACCGCCCAGTACGAGCGCGGTACTGATCGGGATGATCACCACAGCCAGCAGCTGGGTGCGCACACTCCAGTTACTCGGGGCGAACGCCGCCTGGCTGCTGCCCCGGCGCGGGCGACGGCCTCCACCTGCATGCACGGGGCCCGGATCGGTTCTGCCGTTGTCGGAACTGTTGCCCCTCGCCCCGGGCGACTGCACCGGTTCCGCCCCGTGGCGATGCACCGCGGGTTGTGTTTGCACTTGCCCTCGCACCTTCTTCCCGCCATTGAACGTGCGCGATTCAGGGAGCGTCCACGCATCGTGGACGCTCCGCTCATCGCGCGAGTGTGCTTGTCGTGGTGTCGATGAATGAGGCCATGGCCTCGTGCGTCCCTGGCAGGTGCCAGCGGACGAGAACTACGCGTCGGTCCGGGAACTGTCGAGATCGCGGCCACTTCGTAGACGGCGGTCGCTGCGGCGACCCGCAAGAGGGGGACTACTGACTACTGTCCGTGCAGGCCCAACGCCTGACCGACACGACCATGACCGACCCCGAGTCGCTGCGGAGCGTCCGCATCGCCAAGTACGAGCGGGAGTACGCGGTCGAGGACCAGGTACCGGCGGGTAGCGGGCACTCGCCCCTCTCGGTGCCGGCCCGCCGGATGGATGCCGCCCTCATGACGCCGCCCCTGCGCCCGGCCACTCGCTCCTTCGCTCGCCCGCCGAGCTGACGGTCGCGAGAGCAGACAGAATGAGCACGGTCGACGCCGCGCCGGGGTCCTCGTGGCCGATGGTGCGGGCGCCGAGATAGCTCGCGCGGCCCTTCCGGGCCTGCATACCGGCGGTCTGCTTCAGGCCCCGCACGGCGGCGTCGGACGCCGCGCGGGTGGCGTTGGTCAAGTCGCCGCCGGTGTCGATGACGGCCTGGTAGGCGGTCACGGCCGGGCTGAGGGCGTCGATCATCGTCTTGTCGCCCTCGATCGCCGCGCCGATCCGCTGGATGCCGGTGAGGGCAGCCGCCAACGCCGCCCCGAGTTGCGCTGCGGAGACGTCGGGATCCTCGCCGAGGGTCCCCGCGGCCTGCCGGAACGCGGTGCCGTACAGCGGTCCCGAGGCCCCGCCGGTCTTGCTGATCAGTGCCCGGCCGACGGTGGCGAGCACCGCGCCGGGGGTGGAGGGGTCGGTTTCGTCCAGCATTGCCACCGCTGCCTGCAGGCCACGGCGCATGTTGATGCCGTGGTCGGCGTCGCCGACAGCGGAGTCGAGGCGGGTCAGATGGTCGGCGTTCTCGGCCACCAGTCGGGCGGCCTCATGGATCCAGGCCCGGAACATGCTCGCGTCCATCGTCATCCTTCTCCCTCGTGGAGTTTGTCGTCGGTAGCCGAGGCCGCTCAGCGTCCCCAGCGCAGCGCGGGGGTCACGACCGGGGCATCCCACAGATGAGTGAGCTGTGGCGTGAGCCGGCACACCGTGATCGTGCAGCCGGCCATCTCCAGGCTGGTCACGTAGTTGCCTACCAGGTTGCGAGTGATCCACACGCCATGGCCGGCGAGCCACTCGGCAACCGCGGCATACACCACGTACAGCTCGATCAGCGGGGTGCCGCCCAGGCCGTTGACCATCACGAGCACTTCGCCTGAGAGCGGCATGTCGGTGTGGATGGCGTCCAGTGCGACACCGACGAACTCCCTGGCGGAGACGAGCCTGCCGCGGGCGCGACCTGGCTCGCCGTGGATGCCGACGCCCAGCTCGATCTCGTCCTCGCCCAGCTCGAAACCGGGTTTGCCCGACGCGGGCACCGTGCACGGCGTGAGCGCCACCCCGAAGGAACGGGACCGGTCGTTGACCTCCTGGCCCAAAGCCGCGGTCGTGCCCAGGTCCGCACCGAGCTCGGCGGCCGCACCGACGATCTTCTCCACGAACACGGTCGCCCCGGTACCCCGTCGGCCCGCCGTCCAGGTGCTGTTCTCCACGGCGACGTCGTCATTGACCACGACGCCCTCCACCCGGACGCCGTCGTCGGCGGCCAGCTCGGCGGCCATCTGGAAGTTCAGGACGTCGCCGGTGTAGTTCTTCACGATGTGCAGCACCCCTGCGCCGCCATCGACGGCCCGCGTGGCGGCGAGGATCTGGTCTGGCACGGGAGATGTGAACACCTCACCGGGGCAGGCCGCATCCAGCATCCCGTACCCGACGAACCCGCCGTGCAGCGGCTCGTGCCCGGACCCGCCACCTGACACCAGGCCGACCTTCCCGGCGGTCGGCCCGCCCGCGCGGACGATGTAGCGGTCGGACGTGTTGACCGTCAGCGAGGGATGCGCGGCGGCCACACCGACGAGGGCATCGGCAAGCACCTCGTCGGGCGAGTTGATGAGTTTCTTCACGGTTCAGGCCCCTTCTCAACTGGACAGGAACATCAGCGGAAATCGCCCTGTGCGCGGCTCTGGTTAGGGCAGCGACGGCTGGCAGCACGTCTCGACGAGTCGCCAGACCTCTTCGGGGGTTCCCCGGGTGAGGGCGACGGCAGCCAGGGAGGCACAGGTCTCGTGGCGGAGCCGGCGGATACGGGCCCGGACCTCGTCGAGGGCGGCGGGGCCGACCGAGAGGCTGTCGCAGCCAAGGCCGATGAGGAGGGGGGTCACCAGGGGGTGTGCGGCGGCGTCGCCGCAGACGGAGACCTGACGATGGTGGCGGTGGGCGGCGTCGACCACGCGGGCGATGGCGTCGAGTACGGCGGGATGTGCAGCCATGGCGGGGGTGGCAGTGGGGTCGCGCCGGTCCAGGCCCAGGATCTGGCAGGTGAGGTCGTTGCTGCCGATGGAGAAGAAGGAGGCTTCGCGGGCGAGGTCGTCGGCCGCGGCGACGGCTTCGGGGAGTTCCACCATGATGCCCAGCGGTGGCGTCGGGACGCCGGCTTCGTCGGCTGCGGCCTGGAGGAGGCGTCGGCAGGCGCGTAGCTCGTCGATGCTCGCGACCATGGGGATCATGATGCGCAGGTCGGTGTCGGCTCCCGCGCTGAGCAGGCTGCGGAACTGGTCGGCGAAAGCATTGGGTTGGGCGAGCATGAGGGGCAGGCCGCGGCCGATCCGCCCGCCCCGGAGGCGGGCGAGGAACGGCGGCAGTTTGTCGTCGGCGAAGTCGAGGGTGCGGGCCGTGACGACCTGCCCGGTGAGTGCACGCAGGACGGGGACGAGGGTCGCCGCGTGTTGATCGCGGGTGGGCCAGGCGGGATGGTTGAGGAAGGGCAGCTCGGTGCGGAGCAGGCCGACACCCTCGGCGCCCGTGGTCAGGGCCGCGCGGGCCTCGGCCGGGGTGGCCACGTTGGCCCGCAGAACGATGCGGTGCTCGTCCAGTGTCTCAGCGGGCAGGTGGCGCTCTTCGGCGAGGGCGAGCCTGCGGGTTCGGGCGGTCTCCATTGCGTGCAGAGCCCTGGTGCGTTCGTCGTCGTCGGGGTGGGCGACCGCACTGGCCAGGTCGGCGTCGAGCAGGATCTCCTGCCCGTCCGGCAGCTCGAGCAGTTGGGGGTCGACGGCCAAGAGAAAGGGGATGCCCATCGAGCGCGCAACGATCGCAGCGTGGGAATTCGGGCCGCCGGTCACGGAGATGGCGGCTGTCACCGTCTGGCCGGGTTCCAGCAGGTCGGCGGCGCCGATCTCGTGGGCGACCAGGACGAGCGGCTGGTCGGGGGCAGGGCCGGTGTCGCCGTGCAGATGGGCCAGGACACGGCGGCCGACCTGCCGGACGTCCGCGGCGCGTTCGGCAAGGGTTGGATCGTCCAGGGCAGCGATGGTTCCGGCGTAGGTGTCGATGGCCTGCCGGACGGCGACGGGCACCGGCTGGCCATCGTTCGCCCGTTTGATGGCCTGGTCGCGCAGATCCGGGTCCTGCGCGATGTAGCTGTTGACTTCCATGATGTCGGCCTGTTCGTCCTTGCCCTGTTCGCGCAGTGAGGCGGACAGGTCGAGCAGGCTGGTGGCGATGGCGTCGAAGGCGTCGGTGATCTGCTGCGTGGGATCGCCGCTGGTGCGCTGGGGGAGCACCGTTCTGGTGGGTGGCCGGTCGGTACGGTGGACGAAGCCGAGGGCTATGCCTGATGCGGCGGTGTGCCCGCTGTAGGTGCGGCGGTCGGTCATCGGCCCCCCACTGTCTCGGCGAGGGCGCGGAAGATCAGGGCGGTGGAGGTGGCGCCCGGGTCCTGGTGGCCGATGCTGCGGGCGCCGAGGTAGGAGGCGCGGCCCTTGCGGGCCTGCATCGGGGTGGTGGCGCGCATGCCCTCTTCGGCGGCGTCGGCGGCGGCCACGGCTGCGGCGGCGAAGTCGGCTCCAGCGTCAGCCTGTTGCTGGAAGGCGGCCAGTGCGGGGGCGTAGGCGTCGATCATGGTCTTGTCGCCGGGCGCGGCGGCGCCGAGCTTCTGGACGCTCGCCAGGCCCGCGGCGAGTGCGGCGGCGAACTGCCGTGTGTCGGTGGTGGGCGTGTCCAGGGCCTTGCCGATGGCGCGGAAGGCGCCGCCGTAGAGCGGACCGGAGGCGCCCCCGACGCTGGAGATCAGAGTGCTGCCTGTCTTGACCAGTACTGCCCCGGCGGTGTCTGCCTTGTAGTCGGCGAGTGCCATGGTGGTGGCGGAGAAGCCGCGGTGCATGTTGACGCCGTGGTCGGCGTCGCCGATGGCAGAGTCGAGCTGGGTGAGGTGGTCCTTGTGCTTCTCCACCGCGGCCGCGATGGCCTGCACCCACGTGCGGGCGAGGTCGGTGTCCACGGAGTCTCCGTTCCTGGTTGGGGCGTGGCTGGCTGACGGTTGGGTGAGCCGGGGGCGGGGGCGGATGCGCGGGGTGCGGTCCGGGGAGAGCTGGCGCGGGAAGGCTCCGGCCCGGTCCTCGCGTATCGCGCGGCCCCGCGCCCGGCTCGGTTCAGATGCCCCAGCGCAGGGCCGGGGTGTTCACGGGCGCGTCCCACAGGGACAGCATGTCGGCATCGGCCTTGCACACGGTGACGGAAACGCCCTCCATGTCCAGGCTGGTCACGTAGTTGCCGACGAGGTTGCGGGCAATGACCACGCCCTTGTCCGCGAGTACGGCGGCGACCTCGTTGAAGCCCACGTACAACTCGATGAGCGGGGTGCCGCCCAGACCGTTGACCATGACGATGGTCTCGTCGCCGGCTTGCAGCGGCTGGTCGGCGAGGATGGCGTCCAGGGCTGTGGCCACGATCTCCTTGGCGGGGCGGAGCTTCTCGCGGCGGCGGCCGGGTTCACCGTGGATGCCGACGCCGACCTCCATCTCGTCCTCGGGCAGGTCGAAGCCGGGCTTGCCGGAGGCGGGGGTGGTGCAGGCGGTCAGCGCGACGGCGAAGGACCGGGAGGCAGCGTTCACGCGCTTGCCCATCTCGGCGACGGCGGCCAGGTCGGCGCCCTGCTCGGCGAGGGCTCCGGCGATCTTCTCGACGAAGACGGTCGCGCCGGTGCCGCGGCGCCCGGCGGTCCAGGTGGAGTCCTGGACGGCGACGTCGTCGTCGACCAGAACGGTCTCCACCGTGATGCCCTCCTCAGCGGCCAACTCGGCAGCCATCTGGAAGTTGAGGACGTCACCGGTGTAGTTCTTCACGATGAACAGCACGCCCGCGCCACCGTCAACGGCCTGGGCCGCAGCCAGCATCTGGCCAGGCACGGGCGAGGTGAACACCTCGCCGGGGCAGGCCGCGTCCAGCATGCCCGGTCCCACGAAGCCGCCGTGCAGGGGCTCGTGACCGGAACCACCGCCGGAGACCAGGGCCACCTTGCCGCTTCTGCCGGCGCCGCCGCGGGAGATCACCTTGTTCTCCGCGTCGACCTTCAGTTCGGGGTGGGCGGCGGCGATCCCGGCGAGCGCCTCGGCCAGCACCGCTTCAGGGGCGTTGATGAGTTTCTTCATGACAGGGCTCCTTGGGGAGTCGCAGCAGGCTCGACCGCTTCCTCGGCCGTGGTGCCGACGCTGCGGCGGGCGTTCAAGGCGACGTACAGGAAACCGGCGACAACCGCGCCCACGACATCGCCGATCAGGTAGACCGGCAGCTGGCTCCAGTGGACCGTGCCGCTGAACAACTGGCCGACCAGCATGGGACCGACAACGCGAGCCGGGTTGATCGCGGAGCTGGTGGCGGGTCCGACCACCATGATGATGGCGAACACCGCCAGGCCGATGGCGAGCCCGGCGAAGCCGCCTGCCGAGCGGCGGTCGATGGCGCCGAAGACGACGAAGGCGAGGATGGCCGTGCCGACGGCTTCGGCGAAGAAGGCTTGGCCGGCACTGACCTGAGGGCCGTACGAGGCGATGCCCAGACCGACGGTCACGGCCTGGTGGCCGAGCACCCCGATGATCGCCAGGGCTCCCAGGACCGCGCCGACCACCTGGGCGGCGATGTAACCAGGGACATCCCGCCAGGGCATCTTCCTCGTCGCGGCGAGCGCGAGGGTGATGGCCGGGTTGATCTGGCAGCCGGAGATGTGGCCGATCGCGTAGATCATCGCGATGACCACCGTGGCGAAGGCCAGCGAGATCATGCCCAGATCGGCGAAGGTGAACGGGGCCTTGCCATTGACGATGAGCGTTGCGGGAACCGAACCGACGCCGATGAACACCAGCATCGCGGTGCCCAGCATCTCGGCAACAAGCTTCTGTGGGTAGGTGTTTTCTTCCATGGAAGGCGCCCAGCGCCGAGCGGCGACTTGGGCGTCTCACCTCCTCCGCGTGGAGCGGGCTGTGAAGGGAGGTGGCCGCCAGGTGGTCAGGGTCGGGAACAACCTGGCGGCCGGCTCAGGGGAAACCGGACAGCTTTAAGCAACCGGCTGCAAGAGCGTTCATCATTGATGAACGTTGTTCCGGAAGTTAAGCCCGCGTTTCCTGCCTGTCAAGAGGTTCGGCAGCCATCGCGTCCTGTCGACAAGGGGAAGGCCCCACGGCGGCGTGCCGAGGGGCCTGGATCAGAGGGCGGGGCGCGGGAGGGAGGGCAGCCGCCACCGGGCTGCAAGGTCAGGTCATCATGGTGCGCGCGGTCGCCCCTCTGGGGGCGCCCAGGTCGCGGGAAAGGTTGCGGGCGGTCTCCCGGACGGCGACCGCAAGCTCCTGACGTGCCGATTCGGCCAGCAATCTCTCGACAGGGCCGACGATGCCGAGAGCGCCGACCACCTCGCCGGAGCGGTCGAAGACAGGAGATGCGATACCCGCGTCGCCGATGGCGGACTCCTGGTCCTCAATCGCGTACCCCGTCCTGAGGACCTCCTTCAGCTGGCCCGCCAGCTCCTCAGGGTCGGTGATGCTGGCGCCGGTAAGCACCGCCGGCTCGCCCGCGAGCAGCCGCTCGCGCTCGTCAGCCGGAACGAAGGCCACGATGGCCTTGCCCAGGGCGCACGTGTTCCACGGGATGCTGGCGCCCACCTCGAGGATCTGCACAGCCCCCTCCGGCCGGAAGGCATGGTGCACCACCAGCACGTGGTCACCGGTGAGCACGGCTACCCAGACCGCCTCGTTCGTCCGGTTCGCCAGCTGGTCCGCCCAGGTCAGCGAGCGGGTCCGCAGCTCCTGCGTGTCCAGGTAGGCATTGCCCAGCTGCACCAGTCCCGGACCGAGCTGGTACTTCGAGCTGTCCCGGTCCTGCACCACCAGCCCCTCGGCCTCCAGTGTGCGCAGCAGCGCATGCACGGTCGGCTTGGCCACGCCCAGGCGGTCGGCCAGCTCGGTCACTCCGAGCCGGGGCCCTGTGGACGCGAGCTCCCGCAGTATCTGCACCGCCCGCTGTACCGCCTGCACCATCGAAATTTTCTCCCTGATTCACTATTGCTGAACAGTGTTCCGAGATTTACGGTAACTGTTCATGAGCGCATCTGTCGGCATCGTACTCGTGTCCCACAGCGCCGAGCTCGCCGCGGGCCTTCGCCTGCTGGTGGAGCAGATCGGCTCCGACACGGTCCCCCTCGCCACTGCCGGAGGCACCGACGACGGCCGGATCGGCACCAGCTACGACCTCGTCCTCGCCGCCATTCGCGACGCCGACCGCGGAGCCGGCGTCGTCGTCCTTCCCGACCTCGGCAGCTCCGTCCTGACCGCCCGCACCGTCCTGGAAGACCACCCCAGCACCGACGTGCTGATCGTCGACGCACCCTTCGTCGAAGGAGCCGTCGCAGCCGTCGTCACCGCCGCATCCGGCGCCGACCTGAAGACCGTCGCCGACGCCGCCAAGGAGGCCCGCCATGTCCACAAGCTCTGACCACACCACCACAAGCGCCACGACCGTCACGACCACGGCCAAGCACGAGACTGCCGTCGTCCTGCCCGCCAACCTCCACGCCCGCCCCGCAGGTCAACTCGCTCGGGCCGCAGCCGGATTCACCAGTGCCATACGACTGGAGTACGCCGACCGGACGGTCAATCCGACCGGCGTCCTCGCCGTGATGGGCCTGGGTGCCACCGCCGGAAGCACCGTGACCGTCCGCGCCGAAGGCCACGACGCCGAACAGGCCGTCACGGCATTGGTCCAGATCCTCGCCACCGCCGAGTAACCCGACCGCCACCAGCGGCACGGAACCAGCCGCCGCTTCCGACATGAGAAGCAAAGACCAGTGGAGGTGGCCGAGGATGAACGTCCCCGCCACGAGCACGCCTGACGCCGATATGGCCCCGCCCTCGCGGGCCGAGCTAGTCTGCGCGCTGCCACACGTCCCCGAGGCCGTCTCCGCCGTACGCCGACGGGCACACACCGTCCTCGCCCAATGGCGCGTGCCCACCCCGACAGCCGACGATGCCCTCCTGGTGATCTCGGAGCTGACCACCAACGCGATCGTCCACGCACTGCCTCCAGCAGTGCTGCGGTTGTCCATGCCCGAGATCGGCAGCCGCCGCGCCCTCCGCATCGAGGTCACCGACGCGGGGCCGGTACCTCAACGGCACACGTCGCCCGACGGCCCCCACCCCGCCGAACACAAGGAGAACGGTCGCGGGACCGGCATCGTCGCGGCCCTCTCCACACGCCACGGAATATCCCGCCGCCCCGAGAGGACCACCCGATGGGCCGATCTCCACATGGAGACTTGACCACCCACGGCACAGCAGCCGCATTCCTGAGGGGACGTCGCGGTCGGCACGAACCCCAGCGTGCACCGCTGCGGCCTTGCACCAGGCTGAGCCAGCCGTAGAGGGCGTGTCAGTGATCTTGTGTAAGTCGCCTGGTTTCATTGGATGCTGAGCCGGTCCTCGAAGAAGAGTGAGAACTGGTTCAGTGCCTCTTTCCA
>NZ_JBHVST010000120.1:0-30153 GCF_042885015.1 Streptomyces sp. NPDC058086
TGAAGGGGGTCCCTCCCTGTTCGAGCGAAGCCGAGAACTTGGGGGCGCGTGCATGGCGTCGCGGGGCAGACGGGAATGTGACGACAGGACCTAGGCGGACTCCCACACCTCCACGTCCACCACGGCCGCCACCGGAATCGGCCCGTAGATGTGCGGGAACTCCTCACCCCCGGGCTTGACCGCCTCGTAGCGCAACGGCACGTCCAGCCGTTCGGGATCGATGACCAGGAGCACCAGCTCGTCGGGGCCGTCGTACCCGCCGTACAGGAAGGAGGCGATCGCGGGGACCTGGTGCCGCAGCGAGCAGTGGATGAAGCCCTCCTCCTGGAGGGTGCGGCCACGTGTGGACATCTCGTACGCGCCGACCGCGCGGGCCGCGTCCCACAGGGAGCGCTCGGTGAGGTGCAACAAGGGTTCGGACATGCCGCCACGCTACGCGTCGACGACCGACGACCGACGACAACGCCGCTCGGGGCACCCCCTGACCGAAGAGCCTGGGGAGGGCGTGCCGGACAGCCCCTTCTCGCCCCGTCCCTCCCATCCCGCTCAGATGTCTCCGGCGCCGTCCAGGATGGGGCGGATGACCACCGGGTAGTTCGTGGCGCCCTCGGGGCCGGGGCAGCGGGTGACGCGCTCGGCGATCTCGGTGACCCGCTCCAGGCTCTCGCACTCCAGTACCCAGTAGCCGGCCATCAGCTCCTTGGTCTCGCTGTACGGTCCGTCGGTGACGACGGCCTTCCCGTCCTTCCCGGCCGTGACCAGGCGGGTCTGTGCCGGTTCGGCCAGCCCCTGCCCGTCGATGAGTTCACCGGACTCCGAGAGGTCGTCGTTGATCGCGCCCATGTACGCGTACATCGCCTGCAGCTCCTGCTCGCTCCAGGCCGGGGCGTGCGCGGAACCCTTGCCCCGCATGCCCTCGTAGTCCGCCTGCGTGCCCTGCACCATCACCAGGTACTTCATGAGTCCGCTCCTTCGGCTTCCTCGGCTCGGACCGCCCGTGGCGGGCGGCTCTCACAGGGGACGTCGGAGCCGGCCCTCGTCTCTCTGCACGGGTGCGCGCACGCGTCAGGATCTTTCCGCGACGGACTCCCCGGGATGCTCCCGGGGCTCCCCGGTGTCCTTGCCGGGTTCGGATCCGGTCCCGGGTACGGACCGGGACTCCGCGCCGCCTCTGGACCGGGCTCCGACCCCGGGCTCGCCGACGTACGCCTCGCACTCGGGGTTGTGGCAGGGGCCGGGACCCCATACGGGAACAAACGCACCCAGCGTCTTGTGGCGCCGCACGACGGTGGTGACCGGCTGCCGGCAGGCGGGGCAGACATGCTCATCGGTGCCCATGCATTCAGGGTAGGGCGGGAGAGGCTTCAGCGCTTCCTGCTGTACGTCCGCACGAGGACACCGTTCTCGAACGCCCGCACCTCGCCGGGGGCGAACTCGGTGACGGCGAAGTCGGCGCCGAACATCGGCATGCCTGAGCCCAGCACCACCGGGTACGTCTTGATGACGAACTCGGCGCCTCGCGCCGGAGCCCGGCGTTCTCGCCGGGCTCCGGAAGGGGCCGCGCGACCGCACGGGCCATCTCGCCCTCTTCGAGCCGCGCCCGGAGGCCACCCGCCGCCCGGCGCTGCGCGCCGCGTGCAACGAGTCGGTACGCGGAGATCAGGAGGGAGTGAGCCCCGGCCCGATCAGGCCCCCCGCTCGGGCTGCGGCTCCCGCCACATCGGCCACATCCGCGGGCCGTCCGGCAGGTCGAGGGGGCGCCCGGTGAGGTCGAAGCCGAGACGCTCGTAGAGCCGGCGGCTGTCGGCGTTGCTCGCCTCCAGATAGGCCGACAGGCCCTCGCGGTCGCAGCGGTCGAGGACCGACCTGACGAGCGCGGTGCCGAGTCCCTCGCCCTGGCGCTGCGGCGCCACGCCGATCATCCACAGGTACTCGTGGGCGCGGCCCGCGGGGTGGATCCCGGCCGTCAGGCGGCCGATCAGCTCGACCCGCTCGTTGTCCGGGTCGACGGCCTCACGCAGCCGTACGGGACCGTCGTCCTCGTCGTCGGCGTGGCCGGCGTCGGCGGGCACGGACAGCCACAGCGCGCACGCCGAGCCGTCCTCCGTGACGTCGACGCGGCCCTCGGCGAGCACGACCTCGGTGAACATCGCCATCAGTCCGGGGTGCTTGGCGCGGCGGTGCGCCGCGTCCGGAAAGACCCAGACACTCACCGGGTCGTCCTGGAACGCCTCGTCGAGCAGCCGGGTGACCAGCTCCCGGTCGCCCTCGTCCGCCGTCCGGATCGCCACGCCCATGTCCCACCCTCTCGCCTCAACCGCCGCTGATCGTACGGCTGTTGCAGCCTAGGGCCTGTCGGGCCGTCCGGGCCCGAGAGGGGCGGGCCCCGCGCACCGTGGGGATGCGCGGGACCCGTTCCGGCCGGAGCCCGGTGCCGTACGGAGGTCAGGTGCCGTACGGTCCCGGAGGCTCCGGGGTCTTCAACCGCCCTTCTGAAGGGTCGAACGGGTCATCTGAAGGGTCGAGCGGCTCAGTTGCTGCGCCGCGTCACGAACTCCGCGAGCGCGAGGAGGCCGCCCGCCGCCTCCGGGTCGGGGATCGCCCGGGACAGCTCGTGCATCGCCCGGGACATCCGGTCGGCCGCCTGGAGCTGCGCCCAGTCACGGCCGCCCGCCCGCTCGACGGCCAGCACCGTGCGCTCCAGCTCCCCTTCCTCGTAGGGAACTCCGTACAGCTCGGCGAGTTCCGTCGCCGCCGGGGTGCCGGAGGCGAGCGCGGCGACCACGGGCAGGGACTTCTTGCGGGCGATGAGATCCGCCCCGGCCGGCTTGCCTGTGCGGCTCGGGTCCCCCCAGATCCCGATCACGTCGTCGATCAGCTGGAAGGCGAGCCCGGCCTCCCGGCCGAACGCGTCCAGCGCGTCGACGTCCTCCTCGTCCGCCCCCGCGTACAGCCCGCCGAGCGCGCATGCGCAGCCGAGCAGCGCGCCGGTCTTGGCCTCGGCCATGGCGAGCACTTCGTCGAGGGTGACCTCGGCGGGTCCGCGCTTCTCCATGGCCGTGTCCGCGTGCTGTCCCTCGCACAGCTCGACGACGCAGGACGCGAGCCGGGCGGCGGCGGCCCGGGACGCCGGGTGCGAGTCCTCGGCGAGCAGCCGCTGCGCGAGCGCCTGCATGGCGTCCCCGGTGAGGATCGCGTCGGCGTCGCCGAACACGGTCCACGCGGTGGGGCGGTGTCTTCGGGTGGTGTCCCGGTCCATGACGTCGTCGTGCAACAGCGTGAAGTTGTGGATCAACTCCACGGCGGCCGCCGCCCGTACGGCGGCCGCGTGCTGACCGCCGAGCGCTCCCGTGGCGGTGAGCACCAGGGCCGGACGGATCGCCTTGCCCGCGTTGCCCGCCGCCGGGGTGCCGTCCGCGTGCTCCCAGCCGAAGTGATAGAGCGCGATCCGGCGCATGGATCCCGGCAGCGAGTCGACGGCCCTGCGCAGCTCGGGGTCGACGGACGCCCGGGCGTGCTCCAGGATGCCCGCCGCCTCCTGGCCGTCCAGCGGGCCGGGCGCGACCTGCCGTTCCATGGGCCTCCCGTCCGCGGAACCGCCGCCCAAGGAACCGCCGTCCGATGGACCGCCGTCCAAGGAACCGCCGTCCATGGGCTTGCCGATGAGGCCCCGCATGTCCAGGGTCTCGGCCGGACTCCGCCTCGCCCCCGGTGTTCCCGCCTGCTCGGGCGGGAACACGACGGCCGGCGTCGGGAAGGTCACCGCCAGCGGCCGATCTCGACGTTCTCCAGGATGCCGAGGGCGTCCGGCACGAGAACCGCCGCCGAGTAGTACGCCGTCACCAGGTAGGAGATGATCGCCTGTTCGTTGATGCCCATGAAGCGCACCGACAGGCTCGGCTCGATCTCGTCCGGGATGCCCGCCTGCTGGAGGCCGATGACACCCTGCTCGGCCTCGCCGGTACGCATGGCGATGATCGAGGTCGTACGGGTGTCGCTGACGGGGATTTTGTTGCACGGGAACAGCGGCACGCCGCGCCAGGTCGGGATGCGGTTGCCCGCGATCTCGATGCTCTCGGGGACCAGTCCGCGCTTGTTGCACTCGCGGCCGAACGCGGAGATCGCGCGCGGGTGGGCGAGGAACAGCTTGGTGCCACGCCGGCGGCTGAGCAGCTCGTCCAGGTCGTCGGGGCTGGGCACGCCGTCGTGCGGCTGGAGCCGCTGGTCGTACTCGCAGTTGTTGAGCAGTCCGAACTCACGGTTGTTGATGAGCTCGTGCTCCTGGCGCTCCTTCAACGCCTCGACGGTGAGGCGGAGCTGCTGCTCCGTCTGGTTCATCGGCTGGTTGTAGAGATCGGCCACGCGCGTGTGCAGGCGCAGCACGGTCTGGGCGATGCTCAGTTCGTACTCGCGCGGCGCGGCCTCGTAGTCCACGAAGGTGCCGGGGATGTCCTGCTCCCCGGTGTGGCCGGCCGCGAGGTCGATCTCCTTCTCGCCGTACTTGTTGGTGCGCTGCTCCGGAATCGCGCGCAGCTCCGTGAGGTGTCCGCGCAGGGAGTCGGAGCGCTCGGCGACCTGCTCGAGGTCCCGGCGGGGCAGCGCGAGCACGGTGACCGCGGTGACGGCGCGGGCCGTGTACTCCCAGATGGCGTCCGGGTCGATGAGCGCCTGCTCGCCGAAGTACGCGCCGTCGGCGAGGACGCCGAGGACCGCGTCGTCGCCGTACGGGCCGGTGCCGATCTTCTCCACCTTGCCGTGCGCGAGCAGGAACACCTCGTCGGACGGACTGCCGAACGAGGCGAGCACTTCGCCCGGTGCGAACTCCCGCTGCTGGCACCGCTGGGCGAGCTCGCCGAGCACCTCCTGATCCTCGAACGAGCGGAGCACGGAGAGCTCGCCGAGCTCCGCGGGGATGACCTGCACACGGTCACCGGTCTTCACGAACGTCACACGGCCGTCGCCCACGGAGTAGCTGAGCCGCCGGTTCACGCGGTACGTGCCACCCTGCACGTTCACCCACGGAAGCATGCGCAGCAGCCACCGTGAGCTGATCTCCTGCATCTGGGGTGCGGACTTGGTGGTGGTGGCCAGGTTCCGCGCGGCCGATGTGCCGAGACTCTGCTGCGGCTTGCCCTGACCCGCACGGACCTCTTCGCCTACCGACATGAAAATTGCCCTCCCGGTCATGCACTGATCTGCGCCGACCAGCCTTCCATCACGGAGCGTACTGGTGCTATTACACGAATGAGCGGGAATGGATCACGGTGGATTGGGCAGAGAGTCCGCTTTTGTCGATCGATCGAACAGGCCGGAGCCGTTGCCCTCGAACAGCCGCAGTCGTCGCCGTCGAACAGCGCGGAGCCGTTGCGAGCGGGAACTCCGAGATCAGGCCAACCGTTTGACGCGGTGACGGACGACGACAGGAGACGGCAATGGCAGGCTTCCTGGACCGCGCCAAGGAACAGGCGCAGCGAGGGCTCACACAGGGCAAGCAGAAGCTCGACGAGGTGCAGGCGCAGCGTGCGGGCGGCGACCTCCTGAAGAGACTGGGCGCGGCGTACTACGCGGAGCGGCGCGGCAGCGGCTCCCCCGAGGCGACCCAGCAGGCCCTGCAGGCGCTGGAGAGCCACATCGCCGCTAACGGGGACGCGTTCCTGCGCTCCTGACGGACCTCGCGGACGCGCCGTGAACACGCTGGTCAAACGCGCCTGCGCCCCTGACCGGATCGACTCGCACACCGTACGAACGGCTGGGCCGGAGCCCCCGGTTCCGGGTACAAGCTGCGGTACGAGACGGCCGCGACCGGTGGCCGCCGCGCAGTGCGAAGGAGGCGGTCATGGCCCCACCCATGTCCGCGGGCGGTTTCCTGGACCGGCTCAGGGAGGAAGGCCTCACCGTCGTCGAGGTCGGCGACTGGGAGCATCACAACCGCAATCACAAGGGGCCCTGGGGTCCGGTGTACGGCGTGATGATCCACCACACGGTGACCTCGGGCAGCGAGCACACCGTCGGGATCTGTCGTGACGGCCGCCCGGATCTGCCCGGTCCGCTGTGCCACGGCGTCATCACCAAGGACGGTGTCCTGCACCTCGTGGGCTACGGCCGGGCCAACCACGCGGGTCTGGGTGACGACGACGTGCTGCGCGCCGTGATCGCGGAGAAGGCGCTCCCGCCGGACAACGAGGCGAACACCGACGGCAACCGCCACTTCTACGGCTTCGAGTGCGAGAACCTCGGCGACGGAAAGGATCCGTGGCCCGAGGTGCAGTTGGAGGCCATCGAGAAGGTCGCGGCCGCGATCTGCCGCCACCACGGCTGGACGGAGCGTTCGCTCATCGGCCACCTGGAGTGGCAGCCGGGCAAGGTCGACCCGCGCGGCTTCACGATGGCCTCGATGAGAGAGCGCGTCCGCGACCGCCTCAAGTGACGGACGGGCGCGGGGCGGCCGCCCGCATACCGGACAGGTGTCCGACAATGGTGGGGTGCCCAGCCCCGCAACCCCGGACCGCCCGAACACCCCGGCCACTCCGGGCGTCCCCGAAGCGCTCGACCCCACCGGTCTGCGGCCGCGGCTGCCCTCGCCGCTGTACCAGGTCGCGGACGAGCGCTTCGCGCGCCATGGCGTACGGCTGCTGCTGAAGCGGGACGATCTGATCCACCCGGAGCTGATCGGCAACAAGTGGCGCAAGCTCGCCCCGAACCTCCGCGCGGCGGCGGGCCGCACGGTGGTCACCTTCGGCGGCGCGTACTCCAACCATCTGCGCGCCACCGCCGCCGCGGGCCGCCTCCTCGGGCTGACGACCGTGGGGGTGGTCCGCGGCCAGGAGCTGGCCGACCGCCCCCTCAACCCCTCACTGACCCGCTGCGCGGCCGACGGCATGCGACTGCACTTCGTCGACAGGTCGACGTACCGCCGCAAGAGCGAACCGGAGAAGCTGGCCGCCCTGCTGCGCTCGATGGACGCCGAGGACGCGTACGTCGTCCCCGAGGGCGGCAGCAACTCCCTTGCCGTACGCGGCTGCCAGGAACTCGGCGCGGAGCTGCGGGGCCACGACGGTGTCGACGTGGCCGCCCTGGCCTGCGGCACCGGCGGCACCCTCGCCGGCCTGGCCGCCGGTCTCACCCCCGACCAGCGGGCCCTGGGCATCCCCGTCCTCAAGGGCGGCTTCCTGGAGGGCGACATAAGCGCCCTCCAGAATGCCGCCTTCGGCGGCCACCGCGGCACCTGGTCCCTCGACGACCGCTTCCACTTCGGCGGCTACGCCCGCACCACACCCGAACTCGACACCTTCGCCGGGGACTTCGAACAACGCCACGGCCTGCCCGTGGAACGTCTCTATGTCGCCAAGATGCTCTATGGACTTGTCACCCTGATGGAGGAGGGGGCTTTCACACGGGGGACGACGGTGGCGGCGGTGATCACGGGGGCACCGTTCTGAGCCCTCGCACGGCCCTGACCATCCTTACGCCGCCTCCCGATAGGCCGCCGCCTCCTCCAGGTCGAGTCTGCGCAGGAGGGTGCGGAGCATCTCGTCGTCGATGTAGCGGTGGTCGCGGAGTTTCACGAAGACCTCGCGTTCGGCGCCGAT
Organism: Streptomyces sp. NPDC058086; assembly: GCF_042885015.1. Classification (NCBI taxonomy): domain Bacteria; kingdom Bacillati; phylum Actinomycetota; class Actinomycetes; order Kitasatosporales; family Streptomycetaceae; genus Streptomyces; species Streptomyces sp. NPDC058086. The sequence goes on from NZ_JBHVST010000120.1 coordinate 7,590, forward strand.
CATCTCGCGGGACAGACGGCGGTAGGTGTCGTCGGCGGTCTCCCCGGTCACCGGGTTGACGGCGCCGAGCCGCTCCCAGACGGCGTTGCGGCGGCGTTCCAGGACCGAGCGGAGCCGGTCGGCGAGCGGCGGGGGCAGGGCGTTGCGCTCGTCGTCGAGGAGTGCGTCGAGGTGCTCCTCGGCGACCCGGGACGCCTGCGCCTGGGCGTTCGCCTCCGCGAGCGTCTCCGCCTGGACGTCGCGCCCCGGCAGCTTCAGCAGGCGGATCAGAGGGGGCAGGGTCAGCCCTTGGACGACCAGGGTCCCGATGACGGTGGTGAAGGTGAGGAAGAGGAGGAGGTTGCGATCGGGGAAGGAGGCACCGCCGTGCACGGTCAGCGGGATGGAGAAGGCGATGGCGAGCGAGACCACCCCGCGCATTCCGGCCCAGCCGATGATGAACGGCCCCTTCCAGGTGGGGGACCCCTCGCGCTCCCGGACGCGCGCCGACAGGATCCGGGGCAGGAAGGTGGCGGGGTAGACCCACACGAACCGGGCGGCGACCACGACCAGGAAGACGGCCACCGCGTACCAGGCGGCCTGGGCTCCCTGGTACTGGCCGAGGCCCTTGAGGACGACCGGCAGCTGCAGTCCGATCAGGGCGAACACCGCCGACTCCAGGACGAACGCGACCATCTTCCACACCGCCTCCTCCTGGAGCCGGGTCGCGAAGTCCACCTCCCAGGCACGGTGGCCGAGGTAGAGCGCGACGACGACCACCGCGAGCACTCCGGAGGCGTGCACCTGCTCGGCGATCCCGTACGCGACGAAGGGGATCAACAAGGAAAGGGTGTTCTGGAGAAGTGCCTCCTTCAGGTGCGTGCGCAGCCAGTGGATCGGCACCATCAGGACGAGACCGACGACCACACCCCCGACCGCCGCGAGCAGGAACTCGCGGACACCGCCCGCCCAGGTCGCGCCCTCGCCGACCGCGGCGGCGAGGGCCACCTTGTAGGCGGTGATCGCGGTCGCGTCGTTCACCAGGGACTCGCCCTGAAGGATCGTGGTGATCCGCGAGGGCAGCCCCACCCGGCGCGCCACCGCCGTGGCCGCCACCGCGTCCGGCGGCGCCACCACCGCCCCGAAGACCAGCGCCGCGGGCAGCGGCAGGCTCGGCACGATCAGATAGGCGGCCCAGCCGACTGCCAGCGTCGCGAAGAGCACGTACCCCACCGACAGCAGCGCGATGGGCCGCACATGCGCCCGCAGATCGAGGTACGAGCTGTCGCTGGCCGCCGTGTACAGCAGCGGGGGCAGCACCAGCGGGAGCACGATCTCCGGGTCGAGTTCGTATCCGGGCACTCCAGGGACGTACGAGACGGCCAGGCCCGCCGCGACGAGCAACAGCGGCGCCGGCACCGGGGTGCGACGGGCGAGCCCGGCGACCGCGGCGCTCCCCGCGACCAGCAACAGCAGTGGCAATACGTGCATCGTCTTCCGCCCGCCCTCGTTTTCGCGCGACATCCCGCACGCCCGACGTAACCTGGCAATCATGAAACAGTGCACGCACGCCGACGAGCTGCAGCACCCCGAACCCGGGCCGCTGAGCGAGACCTGCCTGGAATGCCAGGCCGCCGGTACACATCCGGTGCAGTTGCGGCTGTGTCTGAGCTGCGGGCACCTCGGCTGCTGCGACTCCTCGCCGCTGCGGCACGCGACGGAGCATTTCAAGGAGACCGGACATCCCGTGATGCGTACCTTCGAGCCCGGTGAGGGCTGGCGCTGGTGCTTCGTCGACCACGTACTGGTGTGACCCACGGCTCGGACGGTTCGACCGTCTGACGCCTGGGTACGTCAACCCGGCGCGCGCTCTTCCTATTTGGGCCCGCAGACCCCTAGCCACTGTCCGTACTCATAGGCTTACTATGAGTGACAGCAAGGGGCGGGGTCCCCAGGACAGGAAACTTGGGAGCGCGGTAGCGTCACCGCTGAACCACCTAGCGCGTTACCCCGGGGGGCGACCCTCGGCCCCCGAAAAGAGCTCGAAAGAGCTTGTACCACCTTGGAGGTGAGGGTGTCCCAGATCGCAGGCGAGCCCGCGACGAAGGACTTCGTGGAAGTCCGGCTGCCGGCCGCGGGTGCCTACCTGTCGGTGCTGCGTACGGCTACGGCCGGTCTCGCGGCCCGTTTGGACTTCACCCTCGACGAGATCGAGGACCTCCGCATCGCGGTGGACGAGGCCTGCGCGATTTTGCTGCAGCAGGCCGTCCCCGGATCGGTGCTCAGCTGTGTCTTCCGGCTCATCGACGACTCGCTCGAGGTGACGGTCTCCGCTCCGACCACTGATGGTCACGCTCCGTCACGGGACACGTTCGCGTGGACCGTTCTGTCGGCGCTCGCGGGCAAGGTCGACTCCACCGTCGCCGAGGACAAAACCGTTTCGATCAGCCTCTACAAACAGCGCGGCGCGGGACCCGGGCCGGCGTGAGGAACGGGGACGGGCCGGTGCGGGACGAAGAGCGCGGCACACGGGAGCTTCCCGCCGGACGTGTCGACGGCCTCGACGGGCCCCGGCGCGCGGTGGAAGGCGTCGACGGCATCCCCGAACAGGCCCGGCCGCACCCGGAGGACGCACAGGAGAGCCTCCTCTCCGGCCAGGAGGACGGGCAACGGGATCCGGAGGGTGCCGCGCCGAGCACGTCCTCGGAAGGGCGGCGGCTGGTGACGGGCGGGACTATGAGCGAGCACGAGCGACACGACAAGCCAGAGGTGCAGAGCGTGCAGGGCACGCAGCACGGGCCGAGCGCCCAGCACATCCAGCACGACCCTCACGACCGCAGCGGCGCGCGGGCGATGTTCATCGAGCTGCGCAAGCTGCAGGACGGCAGCGCGGAGTACGCGGAGCTGCGCAATCAGCTGGTCCGCATGCACCTCCCGCTCGTCGAGCACCTCGCGCGCCGCTTCCGCAATCGCGGTGAGCCGCTGGACGACCTCACCCAGGTCGCGACCATCGGCCTGATCAAGTCGGTCGACCGCTTCGACCCGGAGCGCGGCGTCGAGTTCTCGACGTACGCGACTCCGACGGTCGTCGGCGAGATCAAGCGGCACTTCCGCGACAAGGGCTGGGCGGTGCGGGTGCCGCGGCGCCTGCAGGAACTGCGCCTGGCCCTGACGACGGCGACGGCCGAGCTGTCGCAACAGCACGGGCGCTCTCCCACGGTCCACGAACTGGCCGAGAAGCTGGCCATCTCGGAGGAGGAGGTCCTGGAGGGCCTGGAGTCCGCCAACGCGTACTCCACGCTGTCGCTGGACGTCCCCGACACGGACGACGAGTCCCCGGCGGTCGCGGACACGCTGGGTGCGGAGGACGAGGCCCTGGAGGGCGTCGAGTACCGGGAGTCGTTGAAGCCCCTGCTCGAGGACCTCCCCCCGAGAGAGAAGCGGATCCTGCTTCTCCGATTCTTCGGCAACATGACCCAGTCGCAGATCGCGCAGGAGGTCGGCATCTCCCAGATGCACGTCTCCCGCCTGCTGGCCCGCACCCTCGCCCAGCTCCGCGAAAAGCTCCTGGTCGAGGAGTAGAGGAGTAGTCGAGGAGTGACCTGGCAGCCGCCGAGCGGGGCTCACGACCGGCGTGGACCCTGCCGAAGTGCCGGAGCTACTCGATCTCCTCGGCGGCACCGGGGCCGCGGATGCCCAGCGCCCGGGTCGTCTCGGAATTGACGAGCAGGACCAGCGCCGTGATCGCGACCGCCGCGAGGGCGATTCCGGCGGGGATCGCCACGCTGTCCGCCTGGAGCAGGCTGTAGGCGACGGGCAGCGCCATGATCTGGGTGATGACCGCGGGGCCCCGGCTCCAGCTGCGGCGCAGCAGCAGACCGCGGGCGGCCAGCAGGGGCAGCAGCGCGAGCACGATCAACGTCACACCCAGGGTCACGCCCTGCTGCCGGTCTCCCGAGCCACCCGTGGCCCCCAGGACGAGCATCCACACGCCCCCCACAGCGAGGACCAGCCCCTCCAGGGCGGCCAGCGCGGCCGCGGCGGTCAGCCGTCCGGGACGGGGCTCTGCGGTGGGGGCGTCGGGGGTGGGGATCTGCTCAGCGCTCACCCCCGAAGGGTATCCCTCGGGCCCCGACGCGCGGCCGGACCCCGGCCGCTCCCCCACCGCCTCCCGCACCTCACCGTGTCGAGACTCACGCCCTTATCTCTTACCGGATCCCTAACTCGGTCTGGGACCAGTACCCCTCGGTAGGTACGCTGCATCGCATGCGTGCACTTCTCGTGGTCAATCCGGCAGCTACCACCACAAGTGCGCGCACGCGCGATGTCTTGATCCACGCGCTGGCGAGCGAGATGAAGCTCGAGGTGGTCACCACCGAGTACCGCGGGCACGCACGGGACCTCGGCCGGCAGGCCGGGGAGAGCGACGACATAGAACTGGTGGTCGCGCTCGGCGGCGACGGCACCGTCAACGAGGTCGTGAACGGCCTCCTGCACAACGGCCCCGACCTGGACCGTCTGCCCCGCCTCGCGGTGGTCCCCGGCGGTTCCACCAATGTCTTCGCCCGCGCACTGGGTCTGCCCAACGACGCCGTGGAGGCCACCGGCGCCCTGCTGGACGCGCTCAGAGAGGACCGCGAGCGCGCGATCGGCCTCGGTCTCGCCGCGGGCACCCCCGGCACCGAGGACGAAGCCGTCCCCTCCCGCTGGTTCACCTTCTGCGCGGGGCTCGGCTTCGACGCGGGGGTGATCGGCCGGGTCGAACAGCAGCGCGAGCTCGGCAAGCGTTCCACCCACGCCCTCTATTTGCGCCAAGTGGCACGTCAGTTTTTGGACGAACCTCACCGCAGGCACGGAACGATCACACTGGAGCGGCCCGGCCAGGACCCGGTCACCGATCTTGTGATGTCCATAATCTGCAACACCTCGCCCTGGACGTTTCTCGGCAATCGTCCGGTGTACGCGTCACCTAAGGCTTCGTTCGATACCGGGCTCGACGTACTCGCTCTCAACCGCATGTCGACGGGCGCGGTTGCCCGGTATGCCACCCAGTTGCTCACTTCGTCCCCCGAGCGCGGCCCCCATGGCAAGCACGCCCTGTCTCTGCACGACCTGACCGACTTCACCTTGCATTCGAAGGCGCCGCTCCCCCTCCAGATGGACGGTGACCACCTGGGACTGCGGGCCAGCGTGACGTTCACAGGCGTACGCCGTGCACTGCGTGTGATTGTGTGAGCGGAAGGGCCCAAAGTCCTTTCACTCGAACGTTTAGACCAGGGTCCACCCCATGGAAGTACGGCTGTGACCTAGTCGACACCGAGGAATCAAAAAAAACTTTCCGGAAGGGGTTGTATCCGCCGCTGAGGTTTGCGAGTCTCTACGTGGCGATCGGGACGGCCCGCAACATCGGCCCCACAGAGAGCCAGAACCCCTCCTCAAATCACAGGACCACGTCAGGGAATCCTGGCAGTCGGCCCTTCACTTGTTGAGGGATTCGTGAAAGCGTTCACATTCACAAGCAACGTGCATGTAATACCAAGGAGAGGTAGCAGCCATGGACTGGCGTCACAACGCCGTTTGCCGCGAGGAAGACCCCGAGCTCTTCTTCCCCATCGGCAACACCGGTCCTGCGCTGCTGCAGATCGAGGAAGCCAAGGCCGTCTGCCGCCGCTGCCCCGTCATGGAGCAGTGCCTGCAGTGGGCGCTCGAGTCCGGCCAGGACTCCGGCGTCTGGGGTGGCCTCAGCGAGGACGAGCGTCGTGCGATGAAGCGCCGCGCCGCCCGCAACCGGGCTCGTCAGGCCACCGCCTGACACCCCACCCCGTAACGAGCCTGAGCCCGGCGGCGCGTACAGCGAGTACGCATCTCCCGCCCCCGAGCCGCAGCGCGCAGTACCCCCGATGCGCATAGCAACGTAAGCAGTGGCCCCGGACCTTCTGGTCCGGGGCCACTGTCATGCACGACCTGTGGGTGCGTCAGACACTTCTACTTGTACCTCTACTCGCACTTCTGCTCGCACTCGTACGTGTAGTCCTACTTGTGCGCCCGTACCGGAATGTCCAGGATGACCTGCGTGCCGCGCTCCGGGGCCGCCACCATGTCGAAGCTGCCCCCCAACTCGCCCTCCACCAGCGTCCGTACGATTTGCAGACCGAGGTTGCCCGAGCGGTGCGGGTCGAAGCCCTCCGGGAGACCGACGCCGTCGTCCTGGACGGTGACCAGCAGGCGGGTCTCCTTGCTGGTGCCGCCGCGGACCGCCGAGACCTCGACCGTGCCCCGGTCGCCTTCGCGGAAGCCGTGCTCCAGCGCGTTCTGAAGGATCTCGGTGAGGACCATGGAGAGCGGGGTGGCGACCTCGGCGTCGAGTATTCCGAAGCGGCCGGTGCGACGGCCGGTGACCTTGCCGGGCGAGATCTCGGCGACCATGGCGAGCACCCGGTCGGCGATCTCGTCGAACTCCACCCGCTCGTCCAGGTTCTGAGACAGCGTCTCATGCACGATGGCGATCGAGCCGACCCGGCGTACGGCCTCCTCCAGGGCCTCACGGCCGCGCTCCGACTCGATGCGCCGAGCCTGGAGCCGCAGCAGCGCCGCCACCGTCTGAAGGTTGTTCTTGACCCGGTGGTGGATCTCCCGGATGGTCGCGTCCTTGGTGATCAACTCGCGTTCTCGGCGCCGCAGTTCGGTGACGTCGCGCAGCAGGACGAGCGAACCGACCCGGGTGCCCTTCGGCTTGAGCGGGATCGCGCGCAGTTGGATCACCCCGTCGCCGCTCTCGATCTCGAACTCGCGGGGTGCCCAGCCGCTGGCGACCTTGGACAGCGCCTCGTCCACCGGACCGCGGGACGGGGCGAGTTCGGCGGTGGTCACACCGAGGTGGTGGCCCACCAGGTCGGAGGCGAGGCCGAGGCGGTGGTACGCCGACAGCGCGTTCGGGGACGCGTACTGGACGATGCCGTCCGCGTCGAGGCGGATCAGCCCGTCGCCGACCCGCGGCGAGGCGTCCATGTCGACCTGCTGACCGGAGAACGGGAAGGAGCCGGCGGCGATCATCTGGGCGAGGTCGGACGCGCTCTGGAGGTAGGTCAGCTCCAGCCGGCTCGGGGTGCGCACGGTGAGGAGATTGGTGTTGCGCGCGATGACACCGAGGACGCGCCCCTCCCGCCGTACCGGAATGGACTCGACCCGTACCGGCACCTCCTCCCGCCACTCGGGGTCGCCCTCGCGCACGATCCGTCCCTCGTCCAGCGCGGCGTCCAGCAAGGGGCGGCGGCCGCGTGGGACGAGGTGGCCGACCATGTCGTCCTGGTACGAGGTCGGGCCGGTGTTGGGCCGCATCTGCGCCACGGAGACATAACGGGTGCCGTCGCGGGTGGGAACCCACAGCACGAGGTCGGCGAAGGAGAGGTCGGAGAGCAACTGCCACTCCGAGACCAGCAGATGCAACCACTCGAGATCGGAGTCACCGAGAGCGGTGTGCTGGCGGACGAGGTCGTTCATGGAGGGCACATGTGCGAGCGTACCTGGGGCTTTGGCCCGGCTCCGAAAACACCCGCGGGCCGCGGCGCCTGGGAGGGACCCTCAACCCTCCCGGCACCGCAGCCCGGAGCAGCAACGGCCGCGGGGTGTGCGGTCCCGATCGGCCGAAGGAGAGGACCCGGAGCAGTCAGGGCAGAGAGCGCCGGTTCCTCGGTCCGCCTTCCTGTGCGGGGAAGACGGATGCTTGTGCGGATCAACGCCTCGCCGTAAGCGACGCTTCGTCGATCGAAGGCTTTACCTTCACATTGTGGACTAGACCACGTGTCGCGTCCATGCGTCGGCGGATGTTTGTTGTTGTCTCTTTATCGAACTTCCAACAGCATCCACCACGCAGACTAGCCCGGTTCGGCCGCCGGTGGGGGCCGGATCGGCTCATGAATGGGGCCGGATGGCCTCGGTCAGCGGGTCTCCGTCACCTTCGCCAGGGCGCGCGGCGCGTCCGGGTCCTGGCCGCGGGCGATGGTGACCTCGTAGGCCAGGAGCTGGAGCGGAAGGATCTCAAGGATCGGCTGGAGTTCCTCGGCCACGCCCTCGGTGGGCAGGACGAACCCGGCCGAGGCCTGTTCCACCTGGGCCCGGGGGCCGATGACGACCAGGTCGGCGCCGCGCCCGCGCAGCCGGTCGAGCACGGGCTGGAGCGCCTCGCCGCCCTTGCCGTCGGTGACGACCGCGATGACCGGGGAGATGTTGTCGACCATGGCGAGGGGGCCGTGCAGCAGATCGGCGCCGGAGTACGAGAGGGCGGGGATGTAGCTGGTCTCCATCAGCTTCAGGGCGGCTTCCTTGGCCGTGGGGTAGCCGTAGCCGCGCGAGGTGATCACCATGCGCTCGGCGAAGCGGTAGCGGGAGGCGAGCGTGCGGATCTCGTCCTGGCGGGTGAGAAGGTGCGCGGCGAGATCGGGCAGCACCTTGGCCGCGGCGCCGTCGCCGCCGCGCAGTCCCTCGACGAAGAGATAGAGGGTGAGCAGGGAGGCCGTGTAGGTCTTGGTGGCGGGCAGGGCCTTCTCGGGTCCGGCCATGATGTCGAGGTGGTACTCGGAGACGGCCGCCAGCGGTGAGTCCGGGTTGTTGGTCACCGCGAGCGTGATGGCGCCGGCCTCACGGGCGGCCCGGGTCGAGGCGACCAGGTCCGGGGAGCCGCCGGACTGGCTGACGGTGATGACCAGGACGTCGGTGAGATCGGGCCGCGCGCCGTACGCCGTGGTCGTCGACATCGAGGTGAGCCCGCACGGCAGGCCCAGCTGGATCTCCAGCAGGTACTTCGCGTACAGGGCGGCGTTGTCGGAGGTGCCGCGGGCGGTGAGCAGCACGAAGCGGGGTTCGCGGGCCGCGATCTGCCGGGCCACTTCCTGGATCCGCGGCGCGCCCGCCTCCAGGATCCGGCGCAGCACGTCGGGCTGCTCGGCCATCTCCCGGGCCATGATCCGACCCGGGCGGTCGTCGTCGGTCCGGGGGTCCGGGGTAGGGGCGGACATGGGGCCTCCTGGGGACGTTCCGGTCGTACGCGTCGACCGTGGGCCGGTGCGGGGTGGTGCGCGGTGGTACGGGGTGGTGCGTGCGGTGCTTGCGATGCGGATCGCGGGGGATCGGTATCAGCATCTCATCGCCCGTGGGCAGGGCTTTATCGGGTGTGCCGCTACTCATGGGGGTGGGAAGCGGGCGTCCGGGCGGCGGGTGAGGAGGGTGGCGAGGGCCGCTCGGGAGGAGACGCCGGTTTTGCGGTAGACGCGGGACAGGTGGGTCTCGACCGTGCGGTGGCTCAAAGAGAGCCGTTGCGCGATCGCGGGGCTGGTGAGGCCCTGGGCGACCAGTTCGGCGACCTCCCGTTCACGGGTCGTGAGGGTTGCGAGGCCGCGTCCGGGCGCCTCGGCGGCCCGGGTCACCTCGGGCTGGATCAGTTCGGCCAGGCCGGTCAGCATGTGGGCACCCCCGGCGGCGGCCAGTCGCTGTCCCCGGTGCCAGGCTGCCGCGCCCCGGCGTGGGTCGGTCGGGGCGGTCGCCAGCACGGGGGCGCCGAGGAGCAGGGAGTACGCCTCCCAGAACGCGGCCCCGCTGCGAGCGCTCTCGGCGGCGGCCCCGGCGAAGAGTTCGGCCGCCGCGTTCGGGTCGCCCTGGCCCAGCGGGATGTGGGCGGCGCTGCGCAGGGCGGAGGCGCGCTGGATGGGCAGGTCGAGTTGTTCGGCCTCCTTGCGGGCCCGTTCGGCCCAGGCGTCGGCCGCGTCGTGGTCGCCCGTGGCGACGGCCGCGGTCACGAGGATCTCCAGGAACAGAGGGCGCATGGAGGGTTGGAGACCGTGCAGGCCTGGGCCGCCCGCGTGGAGCAGCGCGTCCCGGGCCCGGTCCGGGTCGCCGCCGACCAGGGCCGCGTAGCCGAGCATGCACCAGGCGATCGAGGCCCACCAGTTGCCGCCGAGGCCGGCCGCGGACACCGCCGCCTCGGCCATGGCGAGCGGCCGGGGATCGCCGGGTGGGCAGGCGGCGATCAGCGCGTGGGCCTTGGTGCCGAGGACGAAGGCCAGCAGTTCGTCGCTGCCGATGCCGCGGGCGATGTCCTCGGCCTCCTCCGACAGCTCGACGGCCGAGGGCAGTCGACAGACCTGGATCCGGATGTGTGCCTTGCACAGCAGCAGATGCGGAAGGAGGTAGAGCTGTCCGGTGCGCCGGGCGATCGCCAGGCCCCGGTCGGCGTGCCGTTCGGCGTCGGCGAAGCGTTCGAGGAACGCCTCGGCCCAGCCGAGCCGGGCGAGCGGCTCGCACAGGCCGGTGAGGTCGTCGTCGGGGAGCGAGTCCACGAGAGCCCCGGCCTGGTGGGCGTAGCCGCCGGCCGCGACCATGTCCCCCTCGTACGCCTCGCCGAGCGCGGCGACGGCCAGCGCGCACGCCTCGGCGGCCTCGTCCCCGAGGTCGCGGGCCGTGGACAGGGTCCGGGCGACATCGGCCCGTACGGTCGGGTAGGAGGTGTCGTGCGGTGCGGAGGAGCCGAGTTCCAGGCCCAGTGCCACGGCGTCGGCCGGTGAGGGGCCCGGACTGCGGTGCAGTTCGCGACGCAGGAGCGCGACCGCCTCCGCGTACCGGCCGAGATGGCGCTCCATGACGGCGCACAGCACGACCGCGGCCGCCCGCACGCCGGAGCCGTCGGCCGTGTCGGAGCCGTGGTGGGCGGCGCCGGTCCGGTCGGGCAGGGCGATCAGGGTGTGCAGCAGGTCGCGGCTCTCGCGGAGTTGGCCGCAGGCGCCCAGGGCGCGGGCCCGGGTCAGGGTCAGGGTCTGGCGCCGGGGAGCGTGTTCGGGTGTGTGCGGGAGATGGCGCAGCACCACGTCCAGCCAGTGTGCGCAGCTGGCGGGGGCGGTGTGGGCGGCCTGTTCGGCGGCCTCGATCAGGACGGCGGCGGTCGGCGGGTCCCAGCCGGACAGCGAGCGCTCGGCGTGGTGGGCCCGCTCGGCCACCGGGGCGCCCACGCGGGTCAGTTCGGCGGCGGCCAGGCCGTGGATCCGGGTGCGCAGCCAGGGGGCGATGCTCTCGTGGACGAGGCTGCGCAGGACCGGGTGCCGCAGGGCCAGCCGCCCGTCCGGGCCCGTGCGCAGCAGATCCCGCCGGACCAGCGCCGCCAGGTCGACGGCGAGCTCGGCGTCGTCGCGGCCGGTCACGGGGCCGAGCATCGAGGTCGTGGCGTGGGCGCCGAGTGCCGCGACGACCTCGGTCACGCGCAGCTGCGCGGGCGTCAGCGGGGTCAGTTCGTCGAGGAGGAGCGCTCCCAGGCCGGTCGTGGAGAGGCGGCTCAGCGGGGCTCCCTCGCGGTGCGCGTGCAGGAGGGTGAGGAGGTAGAGGGGGTTGCCCTCGCTGGCCGCGAAGAGTTCGGCGGCCTCGGTGCGCGGCAGGTCGGGGGCGAGCCCTTCGACGGACTCGCGTTCGCGGAGCGGGCCCAGCTCGATGCGCCGCACCGCGCCGGTGTCCGCGCCCCTGGCGAGGGCCGCGGCGAGCGGGGCCGGGGTCTGGCGGGCGCGGCGTGCGACGACCAGGAGGACCGGGGCGCGCACGGGATGGCGTACGAGGTGGTCGAGCAGTTCCAGGGAGGCGGCGTCCGCCCAGTGCATGTCGTCGAGGACGAGCACCGTCGGCGAGGCTCCGACGTGGGCCAGCAGGGCGGCGGTGGCGCGGTGGAGGCTGAAGCGGTCGGCCAGGCGCGGGGTGGCGCCCAGCACCGGGGCGACCTCGGCGGCGGCCGGGAAGGTGGCTAGCGCGGCGGGGTCGAGGTCGGCGAGGGCGTCGGTGAACGGCTGGAAGGGGATGTGGCGTTCGTACTCCGTGGCCCGGCCGCGCAGTACGGTCGACCCGCGCCGCTCGGCCCGTACGCACAGCTCGTGGACCAGTCGGCTCTTGCCGATGCCCGCGTCACCGGTGAGGTCGACCACCGCCGGTCCGTGGTCCGCGCGAGCCGACCCGTCGAGTAATCGCTCGAGTCGCTCCAGCTCCGCCGCCCTGCCGACGAGGGGCGTACGGTCCCCGTCGGCCGCCCGGTCCGTCGCCATGCCCGTATCCATCCCTCCCCCATTCCGCCGTGTGTCCCTCCCCCGCCCGTGGTGACACCCCTTGAAGATTCCTGTCGCACGGCACCGACAAACCGGCCGCGGCGGGATGCTCGCGGCGCATTGCGTAGTCGGGGTCCGTGAATCTACGGATGCCCGTTCCCGCCAGGGCGATTTGACTGGGTCTGCTCGGGGGAGGGGCGAGGGCGACGACAGGGACGGGGGAAGGCGCCGTCTGCGGGGGCGGTGCCCTGTCGTCGCCGTGAGCCTGACCGCCGTACCCCGGGGGGAATCGCGGACACCGCCATCGCCGATGTGTCGAGGAGCCGATGCACCCATGCATCGATGCGTCCAGGAGCCGATGCGTCGAGGACCCGGCGACGGGCCGTGGGCGGGACACCTTTGCTAGATTGGTCTACACCACACGTGTTCCCTCACGGTTCCCGGCGAGCCCCTCTCCAGATCGGCAGGCCCAGCGTGGAAGTTGTCATCGTTCCCGATGCCAAGGCGGGCGGCGAGCTGATCGCCGCGGCCATGGCGGAGCTGCTCCGGCGCAAGCCCGACGCTCTGCTCGGCGTGGCCACCGGCTCGACGCCGCTGCCCATCTACCAGGCACTGGCGGCGAGGGTGGGCTCCGGTGCCGTGGACGCCTCGCGGGCGCGGATCGCCCAGCTCGACGAGTACGTGGGGCTGCCGGCCGAGCACCCCGAGTCGTACCGGTCGGTGCTGCGGCGCGAGGTGCTCGAACCGCTGGGGTTGGGCATGGACGCGTTCATGGGCCCGGACGGCACCGCCGAGGACGTCCAGGCCGCGTGCGAGGCGTACGACAAGGCGCTGGCCACGGCCGGTGGCGTCGACCTCCAGCTGCTCGGGATCGGCACCGACGGGCACATCGGGTTCAACGAGCCCTGCTCCTCGCTCGTCTCGCGGACCCGGATCAAGACGCTGACCGAGCAGACCCGGGTCGACAACGCGCGATTCTTCGGGGGCGACATCGAGCAGGTGCCGCATCACGTCATGACCCAGGGCATCGGCACGATCCTGGAGGCGCGGCATCTCGTCCTGCTGGCCACGGGTGAGGGCAAGGCGGACGCGGTCGCGGCGACCGTGGAGGGGCCGGTGGCCGCGGTGTGCCCCGCCTCGGCGCTCCAGCTGCACCGGCACGCCACGGTCGTCGTGGACGAGGCCGCCGCGTCCAAGCTGAAGCTGGCGGACTACTTCCGGCACACGTTCGCGAACAAGCCGGACTGGCAGGGGATCTGACCCCGAGGGCGCGAAGAGAAGCGCGAAGGGGAAGAAGGAAACAAGGAAGGTGCCGGGCCCCTGGGGTCCGGCACCTTCCTTGTCTTCCGTCTCGCAGGCCGTCACTCGCCCGCGATGACCTCCGCCGCCGCCCGGCCGCACACCCTCGCCGCGCCGTGCGTGGCGATGTGGAGGGCGCCTCGGGGCGGGGCCTGGGGGATGCCCATCTCGACCACGATCGTGTCGGGGCGTTCCCGCAACAGTGTGTCCAGGGCGGTCGCCATCCAGGGGTGCCGGTGCTCGTCGCGGACGACGGCGACCACGCGGCGGCTGCCCGCGGCGGCCAGGGCCGCCGTTGCCGCCCCCTCCCCCGCGAAGCTGCCCGTCTGCGTGCCGGGCAGCAGCCGGGCCAGTTCCGCGGCCACGCCCCAGGGGGTCTCGTCACCGACGGCGATGTTCGCCACCGGGGTGAAGGCGGCGACGAACGGCGCTGCGCCCACCGGCTCGTACGACGGCGCGCGTGTCACCGTCAGCGCGCGTCGGGCGGCGACGAGCCCCACGTCGGCCGGCTCCCGCTCGGCGGCCTGCGGGGCCGCGGAGGCCGCCGCCGTCCAACGGGCCAGCGCCCGTACCCGCTCCGCCGCGTCCAGGAGGCGCTCCTCGGGGAGTTCACCGGTGCGCACCGCCGTGACGAGGGCGTCGCGCAGACGCCGTACCGTCTCGTCGTCCGCGAGCCCGCCGCCCACGCAGATCGCGTCCGCGCCGGCCGCGATGGCGAGGACGCTGCCCCGCTCGATGCCGTACGTCCCGGCGATGGCCTGCATCTCCATGCCGTCGGTGACGATGAGGCCGTCGTAGCCGAGTTCCTCGCGGAGCAGGCCGGTGAGGATGCGGCGGGAGAGGGTGGCCGGACGATCCGGGTCCAGCGCCGGGACCAGGATGTGCGCGCTCATCACGGCGCGCGTGCCCGCGGCGATCGCGGCACGGAACGGGGCGAGTTCGCGGGCCTCGATGACCGACAGGTCGGCGTCGATGCGCGGCAGCGCGTGGTGCGAGTCGACAGCGGTGTCGCCGTGGCCGGGGAAGTGCTTGGTGCAGGCCGCGACGCCCGCGGACTGGAGGCCGGTGACGTAGGCGGCGGTGTGCCGGGCCACCAGGTCGGTGTCGGCGCCGAAGGACCGTACGCCGATGACCGGGTTGTCGGGATTGGAGTTCACGTCCGCGGAGGGGGCCCAGTTCAGGTTCACCCCGCAGGCGGCGAGGCGGTGGCCGAGTGCCGAGGCCACCTCCCGGGTCAGCTCCACGTCGTCGACCGCGCCCAGCGCGTGGTTGCCGGGGTAGGAGGAGCCGGCGCGGACCTCGAGGCGGGTGACGTCGCCGCCCTCCTCGTCGATGGCGACCAGGACGTCGTCGCGCTCCGCGCGCAACTGGGCGGTCAGGGCCGCGAGTTGTTCGGGCGAGACGATGTTCCGGCCGAACAGGCCGACGGCGGCGAGCCCTTCGCCGAGACGGCGCAGCAGCCAGTCGGGGGCGGTGGTTCCGGTGAAGCCGGGCTGGAGGACGGTGAGCGCGTCGCGTGCCAAGCCGTTCTTGTCGGAAGAGGACGCGGTCGTACCACTGGCGAGTGTCGTCATCGGGTGGCGTTATCCCTTCACGGCGCCCGCGGTCAGCCCCGCGGCCATCTTGCGCTGGACGATGAGGAAGAGCACGACGATCGGCACGGCCATCATCGTGGCGCCGGCCATCATCGGGGCGTACTCGGTGCCGTGCTTGGTGGTGAAGTTGCCGAGCCAGACGGTGGCGGTCTGGTGCTCCTGGCTCATGAGCATCAGGGCGTAGATGTACTCGTTCCAGGCCTGGATGAACGCGTACACGGACGTGGCGACCATGCCGGGCGCCAGCAGCGGGAAGACCACCCGTATGAAGGCTCCCGTGCGCGAGCAGCCGTCGACCATGGCCGCCTCCTCCAGCTCCTTCGGGATGTTGACGATGAAGCCGCGCAGCGTCCACACGGTGAAGGGCAGGACGAAGGTCAGGTACGTGATGATCAGGCCGGAGAGCTTGTCGTACTGGTTCAGGTCGTTGAGCAGCAGGAAGACCGGGATGATCATCGCGACCAGCGGGACCATCTGGACCGCGAGGATGCCGACGATCACGATCTTGCGGCCGCGGAAGGCGAAGCGGGAGATGGCCAGCGCGGCCAGCATCCCCACCACGACGCCGATCACGACGACCGACAGGGAGACGATCAGGCTGCGGCCGACGGGGCCCCAGAAGTCCGCGATGTCCAGCGCGCGACGGAAGTTGTCGAGCGTGAGCCCCGTGGGGAGCAGGCTCGGGTCCGGGTCGATGGCGTCCTTCGCCGGCTTGAACGCCGTGTTCAGCATCCAGTAGACGGGGAAGCCCACGATGACGAAGGCGAGGAGGCCGAGGAGGTTCCAGCCGAGCTTGGACTTCCCCCGGCGCCGGCCCGCCGTGGCGAGGGTGCTCATTCGACCTCTCCGATCTGCAGCATCTGACGCATGTACACGGCGACCACGCCCAGCAGCAACAACACGGTCAGCAGGGCGATCGCCGACCCCTGCGCGTAGTCGTTGACGACGAAGGCGCGGTCGTAGGAGTACGTGGTGAGCAGTTGGAACTCCGCCTCAGGGTGGCCGCCCCGCATCACGAAGACCTGCGGGAAGACGCCCATGTCCCAGATGACGGAGAGCGTCGTGAGCATCACGATGATGGGCTTGAGGATCGGGAGCGTGACGTAACGGAAGACGCCCCACGCGCCGGCGCCGTCCAGCCGGGCCGCCTCCTCCAGTTCGCTCGGCACCTGGGTCAGCCCCGCGCTGAGCGTGATGACGACGAACGGCACCGCGCCCCACACCACCAGGAGCATGATCACGGCCAGTCCCTGGGGGCCGCTGGCGAACCAGTTGTGGCCGATCATGTCGACGCCCGGCAGCTTGCTCAGCAGCGCGTTGAAGACGCCGTAGTCGGAGTCGAAGAGCCACTTGAAGACGGTGGTGGCCACGATGATGGGCATGCCCCAGCTGGCCACCAGCGCGATGTTGATCAGCGTCTTCACCCAGCCCGAGACGCGCTGGAGGAGCAGCGCGATCAGCATGCCGAGGACCATGGTGAGGACGACGGACCCGCCGGCGAAGACGATCGTGCGGACGACGACCGTCCAGAACTCGCTGTCGCCCAGCACCTTGCCGAAGTTGTCGAAGCCGACCGACTCGGCCGGCTGGAAGCCCCACAGCTGGGACTGTCCGAACTTCTGGAAGGAGAGAGTGACCAGGCGGACCAGGGGATATCCCATGACCAGCGCGAGGATCAGCAGACAGGGCGCGAGCAGGGCCCAGGGGACCGCCCCCGCGCCCGAGGTCCGCCTTCTGCGTGGCGCCTTGGGGAGAGCCGGTGGCGGTGCCTGCCGCGGCGGCGGCACCTTGGCGGGGGTGGTCGTGTCTGCGGCACTCATCGCGCGCTCCTCAGCGGTCCCTCAGG
Organism: Streptomyces sp. NPDC058086; assembly: GCF_042885015.1. Lineage (NCBI taxonomy): Bacteria > Bacillati > Actinomycetota > Actinomycetes > Kitasatosporales > Streptomycetaceae > Streptomyces > Streptomyces sp. NPDC058086. The sequence goes on from NZ_JBHVST010000120.1 coordinate 24,377, forward strand.
TCGTACGTGGTCGAAGCCCCGCACGGGGTCGTACGCGGGGCAGGCCCCACACGGTCGAACACAGGCGCAACACGCCCGGGCCGTACGCGGCCGGCGCCTCGCACGGTCGTACGCGGCCCGTCTCCGCACGGTCTGCGCGAGGACGGACCCTCGCGGTCGTACACGGTCCGAGCCCGCGCAGGGTCGCGCACGGGACGCCCCACGCAGGTCATGCACGGTGGCGGGCCCAGGCGTCGTACACGGGTCGCTCGCCGGGACAGGCCCTGTCGGTCCTGCGCGAGCGGCACCGCCCGGTTCTGCTCGGTCGGCGTCCGGCGCGGGTCGCGCACGGTCCGAACCCGTGCGGTCGTCGGTTCCGGCCGGGGCCGCCCGGCTCGTACGCGGCGGCCCCGGCCTCGCACGGTCGTACGTGGCCGGGGCCCCGCGCAGTCGTACGTCGCAGGGTCCCGCGTGGTCGTGCGGGTAGCGGTGGGAACCTGGGCCCAAAGGGCCCCGGCAGGCACGCCCGAGAACATCCCGGGATCGCCCCGGATGTACTCGGACGTGCCCCCGGAGGCACCTCCTGGACGCACCCCGGGCGAAGCCCCGGACGTGCCCCGGGGTCCCACCCCGTCCCGCGCTCACGTCACTTGGTGTTGATGACCTTGTCGATCGCGGCGTCCGCGTCCTTCGCGGCGGCCTCGACCGACTGCTTGCCGGTGCCGATGTTCTGCAGCATGGTCTGCAGGACCTGGGCCTTCTCGACCTGGCCCCAGCCGGGAGCCATCGGCACGAACCAGTTGGACTCGGCCGCGGTGGCCGGAACCACGGTCGCCGGGTCGTTCTTGAGGGTGGCGAGGTCGGTCTTGTTGTTGGGCAGGTTGCCCTTGGCCATCAGACCCTTCTGACCGGCGGAGCCCGTGAAGGCGTTGATCCACTCGGCGGCGAGCGCCTGCGCCTTGGACTTCACCGGGACGGCGAGGTCGGAACCGCCGAGGAAGACGGGGAGGTTCTTGCCGGACGGGCCGGGCATCACGAAGTTCTCGAGGTTGCCCTTGAGCTTGCCGGTCTTGTCGCTCTTCGGGTCCTCGGAGCTCGCACCCTCCCACGCGGCGCCGAAGATCATGGCGGACTTGCCCTGGCCGTAGACGATGTACCGGTCGGACTCGTCCTTGGTCTTGTCGCCGTGCATGTACTTGTCGACGATGGTCTTCCAGTCGTTGAGTCCCTTGATGGACTCCGGAGACGACAGGCTGGCCTTCCACTGGCCGCCGTCCTCCTTGGCGATGGAGCCGCCGGCGTCGTAGACGAAGGACATCGCGGCGTACCAGTCACGCGTCGGCTGGTACCAGGCGCTGAACTTGCTCCCCTCCTTCTTCTGGATCTTGTCCAGGTCGGAGATGAGCTCGGTGTACGTCTTCGGGGGCGTCTTGACACCGACCGAAGCCGCCACGTCCTTGCGCCAGTTGCCGACGCGGCCACCGGCGTAGTACGGCACGCCGTAGGTCTTGCCGTCGTAGGTGACGGAGGCCTTCAGGCCGTCCAGCCACGCGGCCGAGTTGTCGAGCTTCGACGCGTCGATGGGGGCGAAGGCGCCCTTGACCATGTAGCCGAGCATCTCGGTGTTGCCCATCTCGACCACGTCGGGCGCCTTGTCGGTGGCGAGGACCGCGTCGAGCTTGGTGTTCTTGTCCGGCCAGCCGTAGTACTCGTGGTTGATCTTGACGCCCGGGTGCGCCTTCTGCACCGCCGCGTCGGCGGCCTTCACCAGCTCGGGCCAGTTGTTCTGCGCGTCCACCGTGAGCCAGATGGTCAGCGCCTTCGCGTCCGCGCCCTTGTCCGACCCCCCGGACTTGTTGTCGCTGCTCCCGCACGCCGCGATGGAGACCATCATGCCCGCGATACCGATCGCGGCTGCCAGCTTCCGCTTCACGTCACCCTCCTCAGGGATGCCATAAACCCCCCTGCCCACCGCGGTGACACATGCCGAAGCGCTGCCGAGTACTGCCCGTGGGACTGGGACTGGACCAATGGTGTAGACCAGTACGGGGAGCTTGGCCTAGACCTAGAGGGGTGTCAAGGGTGTGTAAGCCCGACTGGTCGTCCGTTATGGGACCTACATATGCAAGGACCTTTAAGTAGGTAAGTGGCATAAACGGCGAGGCCGTTCACCGGCCTCGCGCGCCTCTCGGCCACCCCGAGTCGACGCTATGGACTAGACCAACGGGTACGCCGACGGTATATAGAGGGGATCACGGAGCGTGCGGGGGGACACTCACACACGAAGCCGTGCCACGATGTGAGCCGTGACCGGCGGGATGTCGGTCGCTTCGGCACCCGGAGCCGGGAAGGCAGAGCATGAGCACCGACGTCAGCAGTGCGGAGAACGAGGGTGGGACCCCCATCCGTACCGCGCGCGTGCCCAAGTACTACCGCCTCAAGAAGCACCTGCTCGATATGACGGAGACACTGCCGCCCGGCACGCCGGTACCGCCCGAGCGCACCCTCGCCGCCGAGTTCGACACCTCGCGCACCACCGTGCGCCAGGCCCTCCAGGAACTGGTCGTCGAGGGCCGCCTCGAACGCATCCAGGGCAAGGGCACCTTCGTCGCCAAGCCCAAGGTCTCCCAGGCGCTCCAACTCACCTCGTACACCGAGGACATGCGCGCCCAGGGCCTCGAACCGACCTCGCAGCTGCTGGACATCGGCTACATCACCGCCGACGACACCCTCGCCGGGCTGCTCGAGATCTCGGCCGGCGGCCGGGTGCTGCGCATCGAGCGACTGCGGCTGGCGAGCGGCGAGCCGATGGCGATCGAGACGACGCACCTGTCCGCCAAGCGCTTCCCCGCACTGCGCCGGTCGCTGGTCAAGTACACCTCGCTGTACACGGCGCTCGCGGAGGTGTACGACGTCCACCTGGCGGAGGCCGAGGAGACCATCGAGACGTCGCTGGCCACCCCGCGCGAGGCGGGCCTGCTCGGCACGGACGTGGGCCTGCCGATGCTGATGCTTTCCCGCCATTCACTGGACCGGGAGGGGAAGCCGGTGGAGTGGGTACGGTCCGTCTACCGCGGAGACCGCTACAAGTTCGTGGCGAGGCTGAGCCGCCCGAATCCCTGAGGTCAAGGCGAGTTCGTATTTTTCTCGCGCATGACGTCCGGACGACTCGGGAAATTCGCCGCGAGACTCGTCGGCACAAAGCAAGGCAGATGCGCCAGTAATGCCGGAGCCGGCTCTACTGGCGCATCTGTCGCATGCGCGAATCGACAGCTCACCAACCCGCCGAGCCGCCCTCTCGCGACCCGACCAGGCGGTGACGTACGCGCAGGCGCCGCAGGTGTCCACCCAGAGCGCCCTCGAGCGCCCTCGTTGAACGAGAGATTGGATGTCTTGTAGCTGGTGCTGTCTCCGCTGGTGGTCCACAGCCGACCCCCGCCGGAGCACGGTGACACCGAGTGCGCCAACACCACCCTTCACTCCGGGGCATGAGGAATCAGGAATCCAGGCTTCCGCAAATATCGTGCGCAATTCGGGAAGTCCATTGGCTCCACCGGATTCGGAATGCGATGATCATGAATGATTTGCGCGACCACGGAACGATTGCCCGGCTCTGCCGGGAACGTGGGCCCGCCCCCCCGCACACGGTTCGAACCAATGTCATCCGGACCCTCGTCGCGCCGATCAGCCCGGTGCGGACCGATATGCGGGCGAGGGGTTCCGCTGGGCTGACACCGTCGCCTAGATTGCCTGCGCATTGCACAGGTGAACAGCGAGGAGACGGAGCCGCCGTATGTCAGACGTGTCAGACGTTTCAGACGCGCCGAAGGTCGAACCGCCGGTGGTGACACCGATCCGGGTGGTCATCGCCCTGTGCCTGATCGCCCCGTTCGTGGCGATGCTGTGGGTCGGCTCCTACGCCAAGACCGACCCGGCGTTCATCGGCATCCCGTTCTTCTACTGGTACCAGATGCTGTGGGTGCTCGTCTCCACGGCGCTCACCGTGACCGCGTACCAGCTGTGGCAGCGTGACCAGCGCGCCCGCGCCTCCCAGGGCGGGGGTGCGGCGAAGTGAACGACGGTGTGAACGGCGTCGCGCTCGGCGTCTTCATCTTCTTCTTCCTGGCCGTCACGGTCATGGGCTTCCTGGCCGCGCGCTGGCGCAGGGCGGACGACGAGCACAGCCTCGACGAATGGGGCCTGGGCGGACGGTCGTTCGGCACCTGGGTCACCTGGTTCCTGCTCGGCGGCGACCTCTACACGGCGTACACCTTCGTCGCCGTACCGGCGGCGATCTACGCGGCAGGCGCGGCCGGCTTCTTCGCCGTTCCGTACACGATCCTCGTCTACCCGCTGATCTTCACGTTCCTCCCCCGCCTGTGGTCGGTCTCCCACAAGCACGGGTACGTGACGACCTCCGACTTCGTGCGCGGGCGCTTCGGTTCGAAGGGCCTGTCCCTCGCCGTGGCCGTGACCGGCATCCTCGCCACCATGCCGTACATCGCGCTCCAGCTGGTCGGCATCCAGGCCGTCCTGGACGTGATGGGCGTGGGCGGCGGCGAGAACACGAACTGGTTCGTGAAGGACCTTCCGCTCCTCATCGCGTTCGGCGTGCTGGCCGCGTACACCTACTCCTCGGGGCTGCGGGCGCCCGCCCTGATCGCGTTCGTGAAGGACACCCTGATCTACATCGTGATCACGGTGGCCATCATCTACATACCGATCAAGCTGGGCGGGTTCGACGAGATCTTCAAGGCGGCGAGCGACAAGTACACGGCGGCGGGGGCGGGCGGGCTCGTGCCCGCCGAAGCGGGCCAGTGGACGTACGCCACGCTCGCGCTCGGGTCGGCGCTCGCGCTGTTCATGTACCCGCACTCGATCACGGCGACGCTCTCCAGCCGCAGCCGTGAGGTGATCCGCCGCAACACCACGATCCTGCCTCTCTACTCCCTGATGCTGGGGCTGCTCGCCCTGCTCGGGTTCATGGCGATCGCGGCCGGGGTCAAGGTCACCAACGGCCAGCTCGCCATCCCCCAGCTCTTCGAGAACATGTTCCCGGACTGGTTCGCGGGGGTGGCCTTCGCGGCGATCGGCATCGGAGCACTCGTGCCCGCGGCCATCATGTCCATCGCGGCCGCGAACCTCTTCACCCGCAACATCTACAAGGACTTCATCAAGCCGGACGCGACCCCGCAGCAGGAGACCAGGGTCTCCAAGCTGGTGTCACTGCTGGTGAAGGTCGGCGCGCTGGTCTTCGTCCTGACGATGGACAAGACCGTCGCGATCAACTTCCAGCTCCTGGGCGGCATCTGGATCCTCCAGACCTTCCCGGCGCTGGTCGGTGGCCTGTTCACCCGCTGGTTCCACCGCTGGGCGCTGCTCGGGGGCTGGGCGGTGGGCATGCTGTACGGCACGCTCGCCTCGTACGGGGTCGCCTCTCCCACCCAGAAGCACTTCGGCGGCAGTTCGAAGGAGATCCCGGGCATCGGGGAGATCGGCTACATCGGTCTGACGGCCTTCGTCCTGAACGCCGTGGTCAGCGTCGTCCTCACCTTCGCCCTCCGCGCCTTCAACGCGCCCGACGGCGTCGACGAGACGTCTCCGGAGGACTACACGGCGGATGCGGGCGACCCGGGCGTCGAGACGGAACTCCCACCGGCCACGGCCGGTTCCGCCCACTGAGCCGGGGGCTCCGCCCCCAGACCCCCGGTTGGGTGCGTTGGCTGCGGGTGGGTGGGGGCTTGGCGCGCAGTTCCCCGCGCCCCTGGGGCACGGGGCTGCGCCCCGGCGCCCCAGGC